>NZ_DAIPZB010000031.1:0-56499 GCF_036782435.1 Pinisolibacter sp.
CGACGACGTGGCGGGTCTTGTCGGAGATCCACTCCTCGTTCACGTCCTCGTTGAGGCGCGGCAGGATGCGGACGACTTCGCGGCCCTTGACGTCGACGCGGATGTTGCAGCCGACGGCGTCCATGACGTCGATCGACTCGGTCTTGGTCAGCTCCCACGGACGGGCGGTGAACTCGTAGGGGCGCGAGGTCAACGCGCCGACCGGGCAGAGGTCGACGACGTTGCCCTGCAGCTCGGAGGCCATGGCGGCGCCGAGATAGGTGGTGATCTCGACGTCCTCGCCGCGCGAGATGAGGCCGAGATCGCCGGCGCCGGCGACTTCCGCGGTGAAGCGGACACAGCGCGTGCACTGGATGCAGCGCGTCATCACCGTCTTGACCAGCGGGCCGATGTACTTGTCCTCGACGGCGCGCTTGTTCTCGTGGAACCGGCCGGCGTCGATGCCGTAGGCCATCGCCTGATCCTGGAGATCGCACTCGCCGCCCTGATCGCAGATCGGGCAGTCGAGCGGATGGTTGATCAGCAGGAACTCCATCACGCCTTCGCGGGCGCGCTTGACCATCGGCGTGTTGGTGTAGACCTCCGGCGGCTCGCCGTTCGGGCCCGGGCGCAGGTCCTTGACCGACATGGCGCAGGAGGCCTGCGGCTTCGGCGGACCGCCCTTCACCTCGACCAGACACATGCGGCAATTGCCGGCGACCGACAGGCGCTCGTGGAAGCAGAAGCGCGGCACTTCCGCGCCGGCCGCTTCACAGGCCTGCAGCAGCGTCGCTTCCGCTGCGACGTCGATCTCGTTGCCGTCGATCTTGATCTTGGCCATGCCCGTTCCTCACTCCGCCGCCACGCGCATCGACTTCTTGGAAGCGATGCGCTCTTCGATCAGGGGGCGGAAATGCTTGATCAGTCCCTGGATCGGCCACGCTGCGGCGTCGCCGAGCGCGCAGATGGTGTGTCCCTCGACCTGCTTGGTGACCTGGAGGAGCATGTCGATCTCCGACATCTCGGCCTCGCCCTTCACCAGACGTTCCATGACGCGCCACATCCAGCCGGTGCCCTCGCGGCACGGCGTGCACTGGCCGCAGCTCTCGTGGCGATAGAAGTAGGACAACCGCGCGATCGCCCGGATGACGTCGGTCGACTTGTCCATGACGATGACCGCCGCGGTGCCGAGCGACGAACCGACGCCCTTGAGGCCGTCGAAGTCCATCGGCGCGTCGAGGATGTCCGCGGCCGGCACCAGCGGCACCGAGGAGCCGCCCGGGATGACGCACAGCAGGTTGTCCCAGCCGCCGCGGATGCCGCCGCAGTGCTTGTCGATGAGTTCCTTGAAGGGAACGCCCATCTCCTCTTCGAAGGTCGCCGGCCGATTGACGTGGCCGGAGACGCAGAAGAGCTTGGTGCCGGTGTTGTTCGGGCGGCCGAAGCCGGCGAACCAGGCACCGCCGCGGCGCAGGATGGTCGGCGCCACCGCGATCGATTCGACGTTGTTGACCGTCGTCGGGCAACCGTAGAGGCCGACGTTGGCCGGGAACGGCGGCTTCAGACGCGGCTGGCCCTTCTTGCCCTCGAGAGACTCGAGCAGCGCCGTCTCTTCGCCGCAGATGTAGGCGCCGGCGCCATGATGGACGTAGAGGTCGAAGGGATAGCCGTGGACGTTGTCCTTGCCGATCAGCTTCGCCGCGTAGCACTCGTCGATCGCCGCCTGCAGCGCCTCGCGCTCGCGGATGAACTCGCCGCGCACGTAGATGTAGGCGACGTTCGCCCCCATCGCGAAGGAGGCCAGGAGGCAGCCCTCGATCAGGTGGTGCGGGTCGTTGCGCAGGATCTCGCGATCCTTGCAGGTGCCCGGTTCGGACTCGTCGGCGTTGACCACCAGATAGTGCGGCCGGCCGTCGGAGACCTTGGGCATGAACGACCACTTGAGGCCGGTCGGGAAGCCGGCGCCGCCGCGGCCGCGCAGGCCCGAGGCCTTCATCTGGTCGATGATCCAATCGCGACCCATTTCCAGGATCTGCTTGGTGCCGTCCCAGAGGCCACGCGACATCGCGCCCTTCAGGCTCTTGTCCTGAAGACCGTAGATGTTGGTGAAGATGCGGTCCTTGTCGTGGAGCATCGGTCTCTTCCCAGTCGCCTCTCGAACACCACCCGACGTCGCCGCCGGATCGTTCCGCCGTCCGTCGCCGGACGGCGTCCTCGTCACTTGCCCTGCGTCACGATGTTGACGCGGTACGAACCGTCGTAGAGCCCCGGATCGGTCAGCGACGTCTGGCCGCCCTCGGCCATGGCGCCGTTGCGGCCGTTCTGCGGGCCGGGTGCAGGCGTCTCGCCGCGCTCGAAGGCATCGAGCACCGCGTTGAACGTGTCGATCGTCAGGTCCTCGTAAGTGTCGCTGGCCACCGCCACCATCGGGGCGTTGACGCAGGCACCCAGGCACTCGACCTCTTCCCACGAGAACCTGCCGTCGGCGGAGAGCTCGTGGGCGTGATGGGCGATGCGGGTCTTGCAGACCTCGATGATGCCGTCGGAGCCGCGCAGCATGCAGGGCGTCGTACCGCACACCTGGATGTGCGCGACCGACCCCACCGGCGCCAGCTGGAACTGAGTGTAGAAGGTCGCCACCTCCAGCACCCGGATGTGCTTCATGCCGAGCCGGTCGGCGATCGTCTCGATCGCCGCCTTGGAGACCCAACCCTCCTGCTCCTGCGCCCGCATCAGGAACGGGATCACGGCGGAGGCCTGCTTGCCGGCCGGAAACTTGGCGATGACCGTCGCGGCCCAGGCCTCGTTCTCGGGGCTGAAGGCGAAGGAGGCCGGTTGGACCTCGGTGGCGGCGAGCCTGCGGACGCTCATGAAATCCTCGGACGGTCGATCGTACGTGTATTCGTTCGACGGGGTTCTTCACTCCGCCGGTTCATTCCGGCCTCACCGGTCGACGTCGCCGAAGACGATGTCGAGCGATCCCAGGATCGCCGCCACGTCGGCGAGCATGTGACCGCGGTTGAGGAAGTCCATCGCCTGGAGATGCGCGAAGCCGGGCGCCCGGATCTTGCAGCGATAGGGCTTGTTGGAGCCGTCGGAGACGAGATAGACGCCGAATTCGCCCTTCGGCGCCTCGACGGCGGCATAGATCTCGCCTTCCGGAACATGGAAGCCTTCGGTGAAGAGCTTGAAGTGGTGGATCAGCGCTTCCATCGAGCGCTTCATGTCGCCGCGCTTGGGCGGCACCACCTTGTGCGTCTCGGCCGACACCGGCCCGACGCGCTCCTTGCCGAGCAGCCGCTCGACGCACTGCTTCATGATGCGGTTCGACTGGCGCATCTCGAACATGCGGATGAGATAGCGGTCGTAGCAGTCGCCGTTCTTGCCGATGGCGATGTCGAAATCCATCTCGTCGTAGCACTCGTAGGGCTGCGACTTGCGCAGGTCCCACTTGGCGCCCGAGCCGCGCAGCATGACGCCGGTGAAGCCCCAGTTGAGCGCGTCCTCGAGACTGACGACGCCGATGTCGACGTTGCGCTGCTTGAAGATGCGGTTCTCGGTCAGGAGGCCTTCGAGATCGTCGACCACCTTGTCGAAGTTGTCGCAGAACTTGCCGATGTCCTCGACCAGCTTCTCCGGCAGGTCCTGGTGGACGCCGCCGACGCGGAAGTAGTTGGCGTGCATACGAGCGCCGGAGGCGCGCTCGTAGAAGATCATCAGCTTCTCGCGCTCCTCGTAGCCCCACAGCGGCGGGGTCAGCGCGCCGACGTCGAGCGCCTGAGAGGTGACGTTGAGAAGATGGGAGAGAAGACGGCCGATCTCGCAGTAGAGCACGCGGACGAGCTGACCGCGCTTCGGCACGGTGAGGCCGATGAGCCGCTCGGCGGCGAGCACGAAGGCGTGCTCCTGGTTCATCGGGGCGCAGTAGTCGAGCCGGTCGAAATACGGGGTGGCCTGGGCGTAGGTCTTGTTCTCGATCAGCTTCTCGGTGCCGCGGTGAAGCAGACCGATGTGCGGGTCGGCGCGGGTGACGACTTCGCCGTCGAGCTCCAGCACCAGACGCAGCACGCCGTGCGCGGACGGGTGCTGCGGCCCGAAGTTGATGTTGAAGTTGCGTACCGTCGCTTCGGCGCCCATCGCGCGGTCCCTCGATCCATCGTGGTTCTCCCGGTCAGGGGAGAATTCCGAACCTGGCGATCAGCCACCCGATCACCGATCCGGTCACCACCAGCGCCAACCAGCGCCAGTTGCGACCCCATGTTCGCTCCCAGACCGTGGAGCCCACCTGCATCGCGGTGGTCACGATCGGGATCAGGAGAACGACGAACAGCAGAAGCAGGACGATCGGTCCGATGCTCGGCTGTGTCATTCCCCCTCCCCTGCCGCTATCCGGCCTTCTCGTCGCCGGGCAGGACGTAGTCGGGTCCTTCCCAGGGGCTGAGGAAGTCGAAGTTGCGGTATTCCTGCGTGAGCTTCACCGGCTCGTAGACCACCCGCTTCTCGGTCTCGTCGTAGCGAACCTCGACGTAGCCCGACATCGGGAAGTCCTTGCGCAGCGGATGACCGTCGAAGCCGTAGTCCGTGAGGATGCGACGCAGGTCGTGGTGCCCGGTGAAGAGGATGCCGTAGAGGTCGTAGGTCTCGCGCTCGAACCAGTCGGCACCCTGGAAGAGGGCCGTCGCCGAGGGAACCGGGGTCACTTCGTCGGTCTCGAGCTTGATGCGGACGCGGGTGTTCTTCGTCGGCGACAACAGGTGATAGACGACGTCGAAGCGCTTCTCGCGCGCCGGCCGGTCGACCCCGCAGATGTCGGTGAAGGCGACGAACTTCAGGTCCGGATCGTCGCGGAGCGTCTTCAGCACGTCGAGGACGGTCTCCGGCGTCGCCTGAAGCACCACCATGTCGACGCCGACCGACCAGCCGGCGATCCTGTCGCCGAGCTTGGCCGCGATGGTCTCGCCGAGAGACTTGAGCGATTGAGCCATGCTTCCTCGACCTTTCCGGCGCCTCGCGGCACCGCCACGAGACTTCAGCGTTCGATGGTGCCGGTACGGCGGATCTTCTTCTGCAGCAGCAGCACGCCGTAGAGCAGCGCCTCCGCGGTGGGCGGGCAGCCCGGCACGTAGACGTCGACCGGCACGATGCGATCGCAGCCGCGCACCACCGAGTAGGAATAGTGATAGTAGCCGCCGCCGTTGGCGCAGGAGCCCATCGAGATGACGTAGCGCGGCTCCGGCATCTGGTCGTAGACCTTGCGCATCGCCGGGGCCATCTTGTTGGTCAAGGTGCCGGCGACGATCATCACGTCGGACTGGCGCGGTGAGGCGCGCGGAGCGAAGCCGAAGCGCTCGCAGTCGTAGCGCGGCATCGCCATCTGGATCATCTCGACCGCGCAACAGGCCAGACCGAAGGTCATCCACATCAGCGAGCCGGTGCGCGCCCAGTTGATGAGGTCGTCCGTCGCGGTGACGATGAAACCCTTGTCGGCGAGCTCGTCGTCGATCTTCAGGAAGAAGGGATCCTCCGCACCCACCGGCTTACCGGTGTTCGGATCGATGATCCCCTTGGGAGCGGGAGCGACCAGCGGCGAAGACGGTTGGATCAGTCCCATTCCAGGGCCCCCTTCTTCCACTCGTAGACGAAGCCGATGGTGAGGACGCCGAGGAAGATCATCATCGACCAGAAGCCGAACCAGCCGAGACCGCCGAAGGCCACCGCCCACGGGAACAGGAAGGCCACTTCGAGATCGAAGATGATGAAGAGGATCGACACCAGATAGAAGCGGACGTCGAACTTCATGCGCGCGTCGTCGAAGGCGTTGAATCCGCATTCGTAGGCCGACAGCTTCTCGGGATCCGGCTTCTTGTAGGCGACCAGGAAGGGCGCGATCATGAGAGCCAGGCCGATGACGCAGGCCAGCGCGAGAAAGACGACGATCGGCAGGTATTCGCTGAGCAGGGCTTGCATGGCGATCCCGTTCCTCTCCCCCGATCCGGGAAGCGATCCGCGATCCGAGATCGTGGATCGGACTGCTCTCGCCGGGTTCCTCGCGCCGATTCTGGGAACACGGCGCCGTCACGGCGAGGATACGACGAATTCGCGGCTGCGACCCGTCGTCACGACGGCACGCTTAGCTCAGCCACCCCCGCGACGCAAGCGCCTTCACCCGCTCTTTTGGTCGAGTGTGGGGGGACGATCGGAAGACCCCGCATCCCACACCCTACCGCGGCGCAACAAAGCGCACCGCCGCGGAATTTCGCGCTTTCCCCGCGGTTTCGGCGATTCGCCCATTTCTTCGCTCGGGCCCGCGCGTGCGGCCGCGACCCCGGGATCACAGGATGCGAGACCCTCGTCGACGGCCGCTCCGATCCGCCTCGCCGCGGCTCGCGAAAAGAGGGCGGCGAAAGGCTTTCCCGGGTTCAGCCGATTTGGCGCATTCTGGTATTACACAATAGGTCGACCTCGACCAAAGTTCCATCCACCTCACCCCGGTGCACCGGCGGTTCGCCGGCCGCGATCGGCGAGGATCGGAGAAAGCGCGGCGAAACCGGCTTTTCCACCGGCTGCCGACGACGCCGGAATCTTCGCCGGCAAGAGGTGCTTGACACCGGAAGCCGGGCACCTTAAACGACCCTCCATCGCCGACGGGGCACGCCCCCGAAGCGGTCCAGCGGGGGTGTAGCTCAGTCGGTTAGAGTGCCGGCCTGTCACGCCGGAGGTCGCGGGTTCGAGCCCCGTCACTCCCGCCATTTCTTCCTCGGAAGAATTCCGGACATCGAAGAATCCACGACATCGTCGAAACGAGTGGAACCGCGCCTCGCGCGGCTCTCGCCGTTCGACCGTTCCGCCCTCTCCTCCTCGATCCTCCTCCCCGTCTCGGCCCGACCTCCGCCGGATCGCCGACACCGCTCCGACATTGAGATTTCGCGCGCGCGTGCGCGCGAGGCCGGAAACCGCTCACACCACCGGCGAACCGTAGCCGAACGAGTAGGGAACCGGCCCGGAGAAGGCGAGAACGTCGCCTTCGTCGAGCGTCGCCTCGCGGTTGATCAGGCCGCCGCCGTAGACGCCGGGCGAGATGTCGCGACCGTTGCGCAACACCAGGAAGACGTCGGCCGGCGGCAGGCGCAATCGGTCGACGACGTCGCCGACGGTGGCGCCCGCCTCGAGTTCCATGCGCCGCACCGGCCCCTCCGGCCCGGCATGCCGAGTGAGGCTGTTGAACAGCCGCACCTCGATGGCGATCGTCGCCCCGCCGGCATTGTGTCCGAGCCCGGCCGGCGCCTGCTCGGGAACCTCGTCTCGCCGCATCGCCTTTTTCGCCTCCTCGCGCCCGCGCGCGTCGACCCGCGAAGATAGGCGACGACGGCGCGAACCCCTTGATCGCGGTCAAGACGGTCGCCGAGCGAAGTCGGTCCGGCCGCTTCGCCGTGCATCGCATCGCCCGCTCGCGAGGTCGCGCCCGACCGTCCACAGGCCTCCCGCGCCGACCGATTCCCTCTGGCCGAGCGACGGCCGACCCGCCATTATGGCGCCACGAACACGACGGATCGGCCCGGCACGCAACGGGATCGACGGAGGAAACGGGGATTCGATCCAGGATGAGCCGCGACGCGACGCCCGCCGCCCTCACGCCACTCTCCCGGCTCCGCGACGACATCATGAGATTCGCCGGTCCGGTGGCGCCGCGATCGGTGCCGTCGGCCGAGACGATCGGCGCGATCGCGGCCGAGGACGTCGTCGCCGCGACGGCGGTGCCGACGACGGCGGTGGCGCTGATCGCCGGCCATGCCGTCGCCTCGATCGAGACCGTCGGTGCCTCGCCCTATGCGCCGGCGAACCCCGCGCGGCTGGTTCCGGTCGCCGCCGGCGCCCCGATTCCCGACGGCTGCGACGCGGTGGTGCCCGCCGACGCCGTCACCCACGACTTCGGCCTCGCCTCGGTGCAGCAGGCGGTGGCGCCGGGCGAGAACCTGCGCCGCGCCGGCGAGGATTTCGCTGCCGGAACGCGCCTGGTGACGGCGGGGACGCGCATCGCACCGCATCTCGCCCTCCTCGCCGACGCGATCGGCCACGCGACCCTGTCGATTCGCCGTCCGCGCGTCGCGGTCCGCCACGCCGACGCGCCGGAGGCATCGCGATCGGCGCGGCTCGTCGCGGCGATGGTCGAGGCGGATGCCGAAACCACGATCGGAACCGTCGATGCACCGATCGGCGCGGCCGACCTCGTCCTCTTGGTCGGAAACGCCGAGATCGGCCCCGAAGACGCGGCGCTCGCCCTCCTCGACGGTACGGGCCGGCGTCTCGGCCACGGCGCGGCGCTCGCCGGGCTCGAATCGCTCGCCTGGGGGACGATCGCCGACCGCCCCGCCCTGGTGCTGCCGCATCGCCCGGAGGCGATCTTCGCCGCGCGCCTCACCCTGATCGAGCCGCTCCTCACCGCCCTCGCCGCGGCGCGCGAACCTCCGCCGACCGAGACCCGGCCGCTCACCCGCAAGATCGTGTCGCAGGTGGGGATGAGCGAGATCGCGCTCCTCGCCCGTGACGGCTCCGCGTGGCGACCGCTCGCCACCGGCGGCCTGTCGTGGTCGGCGATCGCCGCCGCCGACGCCTTCGTCGAACTGCCGCCGCAGAGCGAAGGACAGGCCGAAGGCACTCTCCTCACGGCCCGCGCCCTCACCTTTCCCCCGCTTCGGAGTACCCCATGAAACAGGACCAGTTTCTCACCGTTCTCGGCCGTGACGAGGCGCTCGCCCGGTTCGAGGCGGCGCTCGCGGCCGAACCGGTCGGGGTCGAGACGGTGCCTCTGGCCGCCGGCCTCGGCCGCGTGGTGGCCGAGAACGTCGTGCCGGCGATCGACGTGCCGCCGTTCGATCGCTCGACCATGGACGGCTTCGCGGTGCGCGCCGCCGACGTGGCCTCCGCCTCCGAAGTCGCTCCGGTGACGCTTCGCCTCACCGGCGAGACCATCGCCTGCGGCACCGCACCGAAGCACGCGGTCGCGGCCGGCATGGCGACGGTGATCGCCACCGGCGGGCCGATCCCGCGCGGCGCCGACGCGGTGGTGCCGGTGGAGTGGACCGAACCGGGCGCCGACGGTGCCGTCGTCGTCCGCCGCGCCGTGGCGAGCGGCCAGAATCTCGCCTACGCCGGCTCGGACCTCGCCCGCGGCGAGGTGCTGCTGCGCCGCGGATCGACCGTCGGCTCGCGCGAGATCGGCATGATGGCCGCCTGCGGCATCGGTTCGCTCGCCGTCTTCCGCCGACCGAAGGTGGCGGTGATCTCGACCGGCGACGAACTGGTCCAGCCGGGCGAGGCGCTGCGTCCCGCCGCCATCTACGATTCGAACGGGCCGATCGTCGCCGCGGCGGTCGCCGAGAACGGCGGCGAGGCCGTCGCCTACGGGGCGATCCCCGACGACGAGGAAAAGCTGCGCGCCGCGCTCCACGAAGCGCTCGCCACCTGCGACATGGTCATCCTTTCCGGCGGCACCTCCAAGGGCGCCGGTGACTACACCGCCCGCCTCGTCGGCGAACTGGGCTCGCCCGGCATCGTCGCCCACGGCGTGGCGCTGAAGCCGGGCAAGCCGTTGTGTCTGGCGGTGTGCGAGGGCAAGGCGGTGGTGGTGCTGCCGGGCTTCCCGACCTCGGCGATGTTCACCTTCCACGAATTCGTGGTGCCGTCGCTGCGCCGTCTCGCCGGGCTTCCCGCCCGCGCCGAGGCCAAGCTCGACGCCACCGTGCCGGTGCGCGTGCCGTCGGATCGCGGCCGCACCGAATTCGTCATGGTGTCGCTCGGCGAGGGCCCCGAAGGCGAACGCATCGCCCATCCGGTATTCAAGGGTTCCGGCTCGATCTCCGCCTTCGCCCAGGCCGACGGCTTCGTCATGGTCGACGCCCTCGCCGATCAGATGCCGGCGGGCACGCTGAGCGAGGTCACCCTGTTCTCTCCCGACGTGCGCATCCCCGATCTGGTGATCGCCGGATCGCACTGCGTCGGGCTCGAGCCGATCATCGATCGGCTGGCGGCCGAGGGCTGGGTGGTGCGCGTCCTCGCCCTCGGCTCGCTCGGCGGCATCCAGGCGGCCAAGCGCGGCGAATGCGACATCGCCCCGACCCACCTCCTCCACGCCGAGACCGGCGCGTGGAACCGCCCCTATCTCGGCGACGACATCGATCTCGTCGAAGGCTGGCGGCGCGTCCAGGGCATCGTCCACCGGCCCGGCGATCCCCGCTTCGAGGGCAAGACGGTGACCCAAGCGATCGAAACGGCGGCGAGCGCACCCGACTGCCTGATGGTCAACCGCAACCAGGGCGCCGGCACCCGCATCCTGCTCGACGGTCTGCTGGCCGGTCGACGTCCCGAGGGCTACTTCAACCAACCGCGCTCGCACGGCGCCGTCGCCGCCGCGGTCGCCCAGGGGCGGGCCGACTGGGGCATGGCGATCCGGGCGGTGGCCGAACCCTACGGCCTCGCCTTCATCCCGTACGGCGACGAGCACTACGACTTCGCCATCCCGAAGAATCGCATCGAACGCCCGGCGGTGAAGGCTTTCCTGAAGGCGCTGGCCGAGGAGAGCGTACGGGCGGAGTTGCGGAGGATCGGCTTCGAGCCGGCGTGAAGGGCAAGTCTCGCACGGCCGAGGGCGGAGATTCTGTGCGCATCCGAAGGGACGGCGTTTTCGGCCGGCACTCGTCCCGTCATCCCCGGCTGGAGCACTCGGAGAGTGCGGAGGGAAAGGGGATCCATCGGAGAGGCAACGGATTCATCCGGCACGATCGGGGGCGGCACGATCGGGGGCGGCACGATCGATGGCCCCCCTTCCCTCGCCCTTCGGGCTCGCCGGGGGTGACGGGCGGATGATGCCCATGACGTGCTCCGGAGACGTCCCCCTCAACAACCGTCGTCCAACCCGTCCTGCGCTTCCGGCGCCGCCATCAGCGCCTCGAGGGCGGCGACGTGCGGCGCGGCCGCCTCTTCGGTGGCGAGGAGCAGCGCCCGATAGCGCTCGACCACCTCGCGGCCGAGATCGGTGAGCGCCGCGCCCCCTCCCCCGGCGCCGCCGGTGTGGCCCTCGACCAGCGGCCGGCCGAAGGCCTTGTTGAGGTGGTCGATCAGCTCCCAGGCGCGCCGGTAGGTCATGCCGGTGGCGCGCCCTGCCGCCGAGATCGAGCCGGTCTCGGCGATCGCCTCGAGCAGCGACACCTTGCCGTGGCCGATGCGCGTCTCCGGGTCGAGCTTGAGGAACAGACGGATGGCGATCATGGCGGCGGCTCTCCCCGGGCGAATGCGATTTTCCCGCCCCCGACGGTCCACCCGTTCGGAAGCCGATTTCGGTCGATCTTATTCGAGTCCACGGCGAAACGAAGCGTTTCCCATCGCCGCCACGCTCTCGAGCGATCGAAAAAATCCCCCCGGCCGCGGATTGCAAAACCGCCTGCCACTGTTATGAATCGTTCCAACTACGAAGTAGTTCGGATGAAACGACGCGTTGTTCGCTTGTAAGCATAACGCTTTCGCTGCGATTTCGCATCGTTTTGCTCGAACGACCACAAAGATTTTCATATCGGGGGGAGACGCGGACGCCGCCACGGGGCGGAGTACGTCGGACTCCCTCTCCCGCAACCCAAGGGAGGGCGCTCGGCATGATGAATTCGCTGCACATCGACCCCTCGAAATGCACCGGCTGCCTCCAGTGCGAGATGGCCTGTTCGTTCGAGAACCACGGTGTCTTCGCCACCTCGAAGTCGCGCATCAAGGTGTTCGACTTCCATTCGACCGGCCGCAAGGTGCCCTACACCTGCACCCAGTGCGACGAAGCCTGGTGCATGCACGCTTGTCCCGTGGGCGCCATCTCGGAAGACAAGAAGACCGGCGCCAAGGTGGTCAACGAGACGACCTGCGTCGGCTGCAAGGTGTGCACGATCGCCTGCCCCTTCGGGACGATCAACTACGTCGCCGACACCGGCAAGGTGCAGAAGTGCGACCTGTGCGCCGGTTCGCCGGCCTGCGCCGAAGCATGCCCGACCGGTGCGATCACCTTCGTCGACGCCAACTGGACCGGCCTCGACCGCATGCGCGCCTGGGCCGAGAAGCTCGACACCCAGACGGCGACGGCCTGAGACGAGGAGGATCGAACATGTCCTGGCAACGCAAGATCCTGCGCGTCGACCTGACCGCCGGCACCTGCACCCCCGAAGACCTCAACATGGACTGGGCGCACGAGTATCTCGGCTCCCGCGGACTCGGGACGAAGTATTTCGTCGAGGAGGTCGGCGCCAAGGTCGACCCGCTGTCGCCCGCCAACAAGCTGATCTTCGCCACCGGGCCGCTCACCGGCACGATGGCTTCGACCGGCGGCCGCTACACCGTCATCACCAAGGGCCCGCTCACCGGCGCCATCGCCTGCTCCAACTCGGGCGGCTACTTCGGCGCCGAGTTGAAGATGGCCGGCTGGGACATGGTCATCCTCGAGGGCAGGTCGCCGAAGCCGGTCTATCTCCACATCGAGAACGACACGGCCGAACTCGTCGACGCCGCGGAGATCTGGGGCACGTCGGTGTGGCACACCGAGGAGCACCTGAAGAAGAAGCATCAGGACCCGCTGATGCGCGTCTCCTCGTGCGGCCGCGCCGCCGAGCAGGGCTGCCTCTACGCCGCGGTGGTCAACGACCTGCACCGCGCCGCCGGCCGCTCCGGCGTCGGCACCGTGATGGCCTCGAAGAACCTCAAGGCGATCGCGGTGCGCGGCACCAAGGGCGTCGCCACCATCCGTGACCCGAAGGCCTTCATGGAGGCCACCAAGGCGGGCAAGAAGGTGCTCGCCGACAACGCGGTCACCGGCCAGGGCCTGCCGGCCTACGGCACCCAGGTGCTGATGAACGTCATCAACGAGATCGGCGCGCTGCCGACCCGCAACCATCGCGACATCCAGTTCGAAGGCGCGCGGGACATCTCGGCAGAAGCCATGGCCGAGAAGCGTCCGACCGACGGCAAGGCCAATCTGGTCACCAACCAGGCCTGCTTCGGCTGCACCATCGCCTGCGGCCGCATCTCCCAGCTCGACAAGACGCACTACACCGTCGTCACCAAGCCGCAGTACTGGGGCGCCTCCGGCGGCCTCGAATACGAAGCGGCCTGGGCGCTGGGCGCCGCCAACGGCGTCGACGACCTCGAGGCGCTGACCTACGCCAACTTCATCTGCAACGAGGACGGCTTCGATCCGATCTCCTTCGGCGCCACCGTCGGCGCGGTGATGGAGCTCTATCAGATGGGCGTCCTCACCAAGGAGCAGATCGGCATCGAGGCGCCGTTCGGCTCGGCCCGGGCGCTGACGTTCCTGGCGGAGAAGGTGGCGCTCGGCGAGGGCTTCGGCCGCGAAGTCGCCATGGGTTCGAAGCGGCTCTGCGAGAAGTACGGCCATCCGGACCTGTCGATGTCGGTCAAGGGCCAGGAATTCCCGGCCTACGACAGCCGCGGCATCCAGGGCATGGGCCTGACCTACGCCACCTCCAACCGCGGCGCCTGCCACCTGCGCAGCTACACCGTGGCCTCGGAAGTGCTGGGCATCCCGATCAAGACCGACCCGTTGGCGACCGAAGGCAAGGCGGGCCTCGTCAAGGCCTTCCAGGATGCCACCGCCGCCTTCGACTCGGCCGGCATCTGCATCTTCACCTCCTTCGCCTGGACGCTGGCGGACGTCGCACCGCAGCTGCAGGCCGCCTGTGAAGGCGACTGGAGCCTGGAGAACCTGGAGAAGGTCGGCGAACGCATCTGGAACATGGAGCGCATGTTCAACAACGCCGCCGGCTTCACTTCGAAGGACGACAGCCTGCCCAAGCGCCTCCTGACCGAACCGGCCAAGACCGGCCCGGCCAAGGGTCTGGTCAACGGCCTCGACAAGATGCTGCCGGAATACTACCAGCTGCGCGGCTGGACGCAGGATGGCGTGCCGACCAACGAGACGCGCGTGCGCCTCGGGCTCTGACCACGCCCCATCATCGCGGGCCGCGCGGGGCGAGACCTCCGCGCGGCTCTCTTCGTCCGAGACCGGACCTGCGGGAGCGCCTCATGAGACACGTCATCATCGGCAACGGTCCGACCGGTGTCGTCGCCGCCGAAACCATCCGCAAGAAGAACCCGACCGACGAGATCGTCATCGTCGGCGACGAACACGAGCGGCCCTATTCGCGCATGGCGATCCCCTACCTGCTGGAGGGCAAGATCGCCGAGAGCGGCACGCTGCTGCGCCACGATCCGCACCATTGGGAACGGACCGGCATCTCCCTCGTCGAAGCGCGCGCCACCTCGATCGACGCGGCGGCGGGTCGGGTGTCGCTGTCGAACGGCGACGCCCTCCCCTACGACCGGCTGCTGATCGCCACCGGCTCGCACCCCGTCCGCCCGCCGATCCCGGGTATGGACCTTCCCGACGTCGTCTCCTGTTGGACGCTCGACGACGCCCGCAAGATCCAGGACCGCCTGCGCCCCGGCGCCAAGGTGCTGCAGATGGGCGCCGGCTTCATCGGCATGATCATCATGGAGGCGATCGCCACCACGGTGAACAAGACCGGCGGCAAGCTCACCGTCGTCGAGATGGGCGACCGCGTCGTGCCGCGGATGATGACGCCCGAGGCGAGCCGGCTCATCCAGGGCTGGAGCGAGAAGGCCGGCGTCGAGATCCTCTGTTCGACCCGCGTCGCCTCGGTCGCGGCGAAGGCGAGTGGCGGTCTCACCGTCACCTTCGGCGACGGCGCGTCGCGCGACTTCGACTTCGTCATCTGCGCCACCGGCGTGGTGCCGACCATCGACTACCTGAAGGGCTCCGGCGTCGAGATCGGCAAGCTCGGCGGCATCGTCGTCGACGCCCGCATGCAGACCACGGTCCCCGACATCTACGCCGCCGGCGACTGCACCGAGTCGGTCGATCTCTCCACCGGTGAGTTCATGGTCAACGCCATCCAGCCCAACGCCGCCGATCAGGCGCTGGTCGCCGGCGCCAACATGGCCGGCGGCGCTGCCCTCACCCGCGGCGGCCTCAGGATGAACGTGCTCGAGACCTTCGGTCTGATCTCCACCTCCTACGGCCAGTGGTGGGGCGCGGAAGGCGGCGAGCACGTCGAGGAGGTCGACGCCGACGAATTCCGCTACATCCGGCTGGAGTTCATGGGCGATCGAGTGATCGGCGCCACCGTGGTCGGCCGCACCCACCACATCGGCGCCCTGCGCGGCCTCATCCAGACCGGCGTCAAGTTGACGGCGGAGTGGAAGGCGCGCCTGATGACCGACCCGAACAAGTTCATGGACGCCTACCTCGCCTGCGGGCAGTCGGCGGCCTGATCCGAGGTTCGAACGATCCGTTCGAGCCTCTTCGGCGGTGCAGCGATGCCGCCTCGCCCGACGGTGGGCGGCTTCGACGAGGGGGTTCGGCGTCGCGAAGGACCCGCCGAATCCCGAAGCCGAGAAACATGCGAGAAAATACCTAGATCACCCCTTGATCCGTCGCATCGTCGCGCCAGATCACAAGACGACGGCGGGGAAACTCGCCGGACGGCTGGTCGAAGGGGGGCCGAGGAGGACCCGATGATCCATTCTCTTCCGATGAGGGGGTTGGTGCCGGAGACCGGTCGGACCGTGACGATCACGTTCAAGCTCTTCGCCCTGCTCGAGCGCTTCCTGCCCGAGGGTGCGAGCCGCAACGAGATCCGACTGTCGGTACCCGACGCCACCACGCCGGGTGCCATCATCGCCGCCCTCGACCTGCCGGTGGCGCTCTGCGCCCTCGTCATCCTCAACGGTGTCTTCGTCCCTCCGGAGGCCCGTGATACGCAGGCCCTCGTCGACGGCGATGTTCTGGCGATCTGGCCGCCGATCGCCGGTGGCTGATCGCATCAATCCCCCGCAAGGCAACTGGCCCCTGGTTCCCTCCCCGGAACCGGGGGTCTTCGTCGTGACCTACGAGATGGCGTTGACGCCGGCCGAACTGCACCGGCTGGCGGTGCATCTCGACGGCGGGGCGGAGATGGAACGCGGCGAGCGCTTCGCCGCGGCGCGTCTCGCCGACGGGAGGGCATGGCGGATCACGCTGGGTCCCGAACGCGAGCGCCGCATCGCCCTGATGCGCTTCCCCATCTGCGACGCCGAGATCCGCCTCGAAGGCTTCGAACGCCCGGCGGCCGATGCCTTCCTGACGCGGTTCCACAAGGTCTTCCAGAAGGGCGGCGGCTGACCCCGCGGGGTGTCCCCGCCCGCGACGCCGCGATCAGTCGACCGCCTCGACTTCGACGCTGCCGCCGTCGCGCGCCGCCCGCGCAATCGCCTCGATCACCGCCAGGGTGCGGGCGCCGTCGACGAGGCTGCAACGCGGCGTCTCGCCGTCTCGGATCACCCGGCGGAAATGGGCGACCTGCTCGACGAGCGGGTCGACCGGCTCGGGGGCGAGCGACGAGCGCTCGAGCGGCTCCCACCATCCCGCCTTCGTGCCGTAGCGCCACAGCGTCAGGTCGGGCAGCGACAGCGCCCCGCGGGTGCCGGCGATGTGGAAACAGTGCTCGCTCTGCCGCGGATAGACCGGCGCCTCGCCCGCTGTCATCTCCCAACTCCACGGCGCCGCGGCGGTGTCGGAGAGGAGGAAGGTGCCGAGTGCCCCGCCGGCGAAGCGAACCAGCACCGCGGCGGTGTCCTCGACCTCGAAGCCGCGACGGACGTTCGAGGTGATCGCCTGGACATGCGTGATCTCGCCGACGATGGCGCGGATCAGATCGACATCGTGGACGAGGTTGATCAGGATCGGTCCGGCGCCGGCACGACGACGCCAGGCGACATCGAAATAGTCGTCGGGTTTGAGGAACAGGGTGAGCCCGGAGACCGCCACCGGCGTGCCGATGTCGCCGCGCGCCACGATCTCCTGCGCGCCGCGCACGATCGAGCCGTGGCGGCGGTGATGGCCGACGAGCACCGGCACCCCGACGTCCCGGGCCGCTGCGATCATCCGCCGGGCGGCGGCGAGATCGCCGGCCACCGGCTTCTCGACCAGCAGCGGCAGGCGATGAGCGAGGACCGCGAGGGTGCCCTCCTCGTGCAGCTGATTGGGCGTGGCGAGGATCACCCCTTCCGGCCGGGTGTCGGTGATCGCCCGTTCGAGATCGGCGAAATGCGGTGCGCCGTATTCGGCGGCGACGGTCGCCCCGGCGACGGCCGGATCGACGATGCCGACGAGCCGACACATGGGATCGGCGGCGAGACGCGCCGCATGGACGCGGCCGATCAGCCCGGCGCCGACGAGGAGGATGCGGACGGGTTCGGTGGATCCGCTGGTGTTCATCGATCGATCGCTCCCTCCCGCCTGCCGAACGTCGCTCGTCGTCGTCACGCCGCCGCCTCGGCGAGCGAACCGCCGAGGAAGAGCTGGCCGACGCGCGGGTCGTTCAGGATCTTGTCGGCCCGGTCGAACATACGCGTCCGGCCGAGCTCGAGCACCAGTCCCCAATCGGACATCGCCAGCGCCGAACGGGCGTTCTGCTCGATCATCAGGATCGAGACGCCCTGGTCGCGCTGTTCGATGAGGAAGCGGAAGGTCTCCTCGACGAGCAGCGGCGACAGGCCGATCGACGGCTCGTCGATGAGGATCAGCTTCGGGTCGAGCAGCAGGCCGCGGGCGATCTCGAGCTGCTTCTGTTGTCCCCCCGACAGCGTCCCGGCCTGGACGTCGCGCTTCTCGCGCAGCGCCGGGAAGCGGTCGAGCGCCTTGTCGATCCGGGCCGGCATGTCGGTGAGGCCGCGCCCGGCGGCGATGCCGCCGAGCTCGATGTTGTGGAACACCGACAGCTCCGGGAAGATGTTGCGGCCCTGCGGCACGTAACAGATCCCCGCCTCCAGCAGGGCGCGCGGTTCGAGGTTGGTGACGTCGCGCCCGGCGTACGCGACGCGCCCCTCCCGCGCGCGAAGAAGCCCGAACAACGTCTTGAAGACGGTGGACTTTCCCGCGCCGTTCGGGCCGATCACGGTGGTGATCGAGCCCTTCGGAACTTCGAAGGTGGTGCCGTTGAGGATGGTCATCTTGCCGTAGCCGGCGACGAGACCTTCGACCCTCAGGATCGGTTCTTCGCTCATGGCTCAGTGTCCCAGATAGGCTTCGACGACGGCCGGATCGGCACGGACTTCGGCCGGTGTTCCCTGCGCCAACACCCGGCCCTCGGCCATGACGACGACGCGCGAGCACAGGCTCATGACGAAGTCCATGTTGTGTTCGATGACGACGAAGGTCGCCCCCTGCTCGCGGTTGATCGCCTCCAGCCGCTCCTTCAGCGCCGCCAGCATGGTCGGGTTGACGCCGCCGGCCGGCTCGTCGAGCAGCACCAGCTTCGGCCCGGCCATGAAGGCCATCGCCGCGTCGAGCAGCTTCTGCTGGCCGTAGGAGAGGCCGCCGGCCTTCTGATCGGCGAGATGATCGAGCTCGAAGAAGGCGATCATCCGATTCGCCGCATCGGTGAGCCCGGCATCGCCGCGGCCGAAGAGGCGGGAGAGCTTGGTGCCCCGGTGCTCCTGGCCGGCGAGGATGAGGTTCTCGCGCACCGACAGGGTCGGGAAGACCTGGAGGAGCTGAAAGGTGCGGCTGACGCCGAGCTTGGCGAGCTCGGACGGGTAGAGGCCGGTGACCGGCCGCCCCTCCAAGAGCACCTCGCCGTCGGTCGGCGTGAGCTGGCCGAGGATGCAGTTGAACAGGGTCGACTTGCCGCAACCGTTGGGGCCGATGATGCCGAGGATCTCGCCCTTGTTCACGTGGAAGTCGACACCGTCGACGGCGCGGATGCCGCCGAAGTACTTCCGCATGCCCTTCACTTCGAGAACGCGGGTCATCGGGCCTCACTCCCCTCCAGCATCGGACGGGCGGCGGCGCGCATCTCGGCAGCACGGCGTTGAGCCACGTGTTCGCGAGCGCGCTCGACGAGGCCGAGGATCCCGGTCGGGCTGAACACCAAGAGGATCAGCACCACCGAGGCGTAGACCAGCAGGTACCAGCCGCCGGTGGCGCGCAAGAGTTCCGGCAGCACGAAGGAGAGGAAAGCGCCGACGAACGGGCCGAGGAAGAAGCCCGAACCGCCGACCACCACCGTCAGCAGCATGACGAAGGAGGCGGAGATGGCGAAGGGCGCCGGATCGATGAACTCGACCAGCGGCGCATAGAGCGCCCCGGCGAAACCGCCCCAGGCGGAACCGATGGCGAAGGCGAGGAGCGTGTAGGTGCGGATGTCGACGCCGAGCGAAGCCGCCCGCATCCAGTTCTCGCGCAGCGCCTGGAAGGCGCGGCCCCAGGGCGACCGCAACAGCCACCACATGGCCAGCGACAGCCCCACCGTCACCACCAGCACGAAGCGGTAGAACGGCAGGGCGCGCGACAGGTCGAGCCCGAAGATCACCGGTCGCGGGATGTTGGAGAAGCCGTAGACGCCGCCGGTCAGCCATTCCTCGTTGCGGGCGACGAGGAAGACGAACATGGCGAAGGCCAGCGTCACGAAGGCGAGATGGTGGAACTTGACCCTGAGCGCCGGAAAGCCGAGGACGACGCCGACGCCGAAGGACAGCGCCCCCGAGACGAGAAAGGCGACCGGCCACGCCACGCCGTGGTTCTTGGTGAGGATCGCCGTCGTGTAGGCGCCGATGCCGACGAAGGCCGCCTGGGCGAGCGATTTCAGGCCGGCGTAGCCGAGGGTGAGGTTCAGCCCCATGGCGGCGATCGCCATCACCAGCCACAGCGACACGACGTAGAGGCCGTAGGCCTTGAAGCCGACCGGGATGAACCACAGGAGCGGCGCGGCGATCGCGATCACCACGAGATTCGGGTCGAGGCGGCGGATCATACGGTGCGCTCCTCGCGACGGCCGAGAAGACCCTCGGGCTTGAACAGGATGAAGACGACGAGGAGGCCGAGCGGCACGGCGGTGCGGTAGCCCGACGAGACGTAGGCCGCGGCGAGATTGTCGACGAGGCCGACGATGAACCCGCCGGCGAGCGCGCCGCGCACCTGATTGAAGCCGCCGACGATCGCCGCGATGAAGGCGGAGAGGCCGATGACCTCGCCGTTGGAGAACTTGGCCAGATAGATCGGCGAGATCAGGTACGAGGCGAACACCGCCAGCCCGGCGTTGATCAGGAAGGTCAACAGGATCATCCGCTCGACGCGGACGCCGAGGATGCGGGCGACCGTCGGGTTCTGCGCCGTCGCTTGCATGGTGCGGCCGAGCCGGGTGCGGGTGACGAAGAGCTGCAGCGCCACGATCGCGGCGATCGCCACGACGAAGACGGCGACGTCGCGGAGCGACACCGCCGCGCCGAGGAGCGAGAACGTGCCCTCCGGCACCATCGACGGGAACTGCGCCGCCTGCGCGGAGTAGCCGTCCTTCGCCCCTTCCTTCATCAGGATCGACAGCGCCATGGTGGCGATGGCGAGCGGCAGCACCCCGTGCTTCAGCATCGGGTCGACCAGGAAACGCTTGAAGCCGACGCCGAAGAGCAGGAGGAACACGGCCGTCGCCAGCATCGCCGCCGCCCAGAACGGCAGATGCAGCAGATCGCGGGCGGCGAGCGCCAGGATCGCCGGCAGCATGACGAACTCGCCTTGGGCGAAGTTGATCGTCTGCGAGGTCTGCCAGACCAGGGTGAAGCCGATCGCCGCGAGCGCGTAGATCGCGCCCGTGGCGAGACCGGCGACCAGCAGCTGGAGGAACTGATCCATCGGGGAACCTCGGGGTTCGGTGGCCCGGCCGCGCCGCGTCCCTCGCCGTTCGGGAAATGCCGCCGCATCCACCGGTCGGGCGTCGCGGTGGACATCCGCTCTTCGGAAGAGACGGGCGGGAGGACGATGTCCCCCCCGCGCCGTCAGGTGCGGCATTCGTCGTGGGAGTTCGGCGGATGCCGGTCACGGAGCCGGATCAGGGGTTGATCATCGGCAGGACCTTGGTGATCACTTGGCGGCCGTCCTTGACCTCGGCGAGGAAGCTCTCGCGGTCGACGTCGCCGACGTCGTTCCACTTGGTCTCGATGAGGATGCCGGGGACATCCTTCGGCGAGATCCGGAAGCCGTGCATGGTCTTCATCAGGGCTTCACGGTCGAAGGAGCCGTTCTTCTCGGTGGCGGTCTTGATCGCCCACACCGAGGTGTAGCCTTTGATGCCGTTGTGGTCGGACTTGTAGTTGTACTTGGCCTGAAAGGCGTCGGAGAAGGTCTTGAAGCCGGGGATCGGCGCATCGACCGACAGACCGACGTGACCCTTGACGCCGTTGGCGGCGTCGCCGGCCAGTTCGATCACCTTGGCGCCGAGCAGTGTGGTCTCGCCGACCAGCGGCTTGTCGATGCCCTGCTGCTTGGCGGCGCGCAGGAAGCGGGCGCTCTCTTCTTCGTTGAGATAGACGAACACCGCGTCGGCGTTCGAGCCCTTCACCTTGATGGCGTCGGCGGCGAAATCGGCCTGACCGGATTCGGTGGCGATGTCGGCGGCCACCGCGATGCCGCGCTTCTGCAGCTCGGGGATCATCGCGTCGCGGCCGCCCTTGCCGAAGTCGTTGTTGACCCAGACGATCGCCACCGACTTGGCCTTGAGGTCGTCGCGGAACCAGTTGGCGAGCTTGGGCATCGCGTCGGCCTGATTGAGCGACGAGCGGAAGAGATAGGGGTTGCCCTGCTTGGTCAGTGAGGCCGCCTCGCCGCCGACGAACTGCGGCACACCGGCCTTCTGGGCGATCTGCATCGAGGCGCCGATCGGGCCGGAGAACACCGGTCCGAGGACGACGTAGGTGCCCTCGTCGATGGCGCGCTGCACGGCGGCGCGGGTGTTGCCCGGGTTGGTCTGGGTGTCGTAGTGGGCGATGTCGATCTTCTTGCCGAGGATGCCGCCCTTGGCGTTGATCTCGGCGACGGCGAGGTCGACGCCGTTCTTCCAGTTGGTGCCGGCGGTGGCGCCCGCGCCGGAGAGCTCGATGACGTCGATCAGCTTGACGCTGTCCTCGGCCGCGGCCGGGACGACGAAGGCGACGGTGGCGAAGAGAGCCGCGGCGAAGGTGATTTTCATTTCGGTTTCCTCCCGGTGACGGACGGTTCGTTGGACCGTCTCTCGTGTGGATCCCGGCCCGGGCGGGGTCGAGATCGATGGCGTGAAGTCGACCCTCGAGCCGCCCTCACAGATATTCGACGATGTCGCCGCGCCGGCGCAGCTCGGCGAGTGCGGCCATGCGGGCGGGCGCGTTGGCGGCGCCGTAGAGATCGTAGCCACCCTTGCGGCTCACCACTTCGAAGAAGAAGCGGTCCTGGAACGGCGTGCCGTAGAGGTGGAAGAACTCCGCCTCGCCGGTGCGATCGTAGAGGATGCCGAGGTGCTGCATCTCGTCGACCAGCGCGTCGTCGAGGCCGAAGCGGGCGGCGACGTCGGCGTAATAGTTGGGCGCGATCGACAGGATCGGCGCACCCGCCGCCTTCAGCGCCCGCGCCGCCGCCCAGATGTCGGCGGTCTCGAAGGCGATGTGGTGGACGCCGGCACCGGAATAGGTCGAGACCGACCGCGCCGTGGCGGTGCGCCGACCTTCCGAGATGTTGAGCGGCATACGGATGCGACGCGACGCATCGGAGACGGCGCGCGAGCGCACCAGACCGTAGGGGTCCGGCAGCAGCCAGGTGGTCTCCGGTTCCAGCCCGAGAACGGCCCGATGGAACAGCACCCAGCTGTCGAGATCGTCCTCCGGCAGCGCCTCGGCGACATGGTCGATGCGGCCGAGCCCGACGGGGGACCGATGCGGGATGCCCTCGAGGACGAAGTCGCTCTCGAAGGCGTAGCCGCCGCCGGCGTCGCGGCCGGTGAAATAGACGAGGCTGCCGTCGTGGTTGCGGATCGCCGGGATGGTCATCTCACCGGCACCGATGCGGCCCTCGAAACGAGCGGCGCCGTAGCTCTCGGCGCGGGCCAGTGCGGCGTGCGGATCGTCGGTCTCGAGCGCCAGCGCGCAGACCGACGGGCCGTGCATCAGGTAGTAGGCCTGAGCGACGCTGTCGCGCTCGGAGTTGATGACGAAGCGGATGTCGCCCTGCCCCCAGAGATCGACGTCCTTGGAGCGATGGCGGCCGAGCTTGGCGAAGCCGAAGGGCGCCAGCCACGCCTCGAGTTCGGCGCGCGCACCGTGATCGACGGCGAATTCTACGAAGGCGAAGCCGTCGAGATCGGCGGCCGGCGGCGGATCGAAGAGTTCGACCCGGCGGCGGATGCGCTTCTTCTCGCCGGCCGGCGCGGCGGCGGCGTCCGCCGCGAGCAGACCGCGGGTCTTCTCCTCCAGCCACAGCAGCGAGCGCATGGCGTCGCGGGCGGTGGTGCGCGGCGCAGCGCGGCGCAGTTCGTCGTTGAAGATCTCGAGGCTGATCGGCCCGGCGTAGCCGGCGGCGATCACCGCACGCAGGAAGGCCGGCACGTCGAACTCGCCCTGCCCCGGCAGGCAGCGGAAATGGCGCGACAGGGTCAGCGCCGACATGCCGAGACGCGGCGCGTCGGCGAGCTGGACGAAGAAGATGCGTTCGCCCGGCACCTCGGACAGGCCGCTCCGGTCGTCGGGCAGCGCCAGGGTGTGGAAGCTGTCGACGATGAGGCCGAGGTGGGGATGATCGGCCTTTTCGACCAACCGCCAAGCGTGATCGAAGGTCTTGATCCGGGTGCCCCAGGACAGCGCCTCGAAGCCGATCTTGAGGCCGCGCTTCGCCGCCCGCTCGGCCAGCGCCCGGAGCTGCGCCGCGGCGCGTTCGTCGTCGTCGATGGCGTCGGGCGAGACGTTGGAGCACACCAGCATCAAGGGCGCACCGAGATCGCCCATCAGGTCGAACTTGCGTTCGGCCCGATCGAGATTGCGGGCGAAGGTGGCGTCGTCGACGCCTTCGAGATCGCGAAAAGGTTGGAACAGCTCGATGGCGAGGCCGAGGTCGGCCGCCATCGCCGCCACCTGCCGGGGATTGCCGGGGAAGAAGGTCAGATCGTTCTCGAAGATCTCGACGCCGTCGAAGCGGGCGATGGAGATCGCCTCGAGCTTTTCCGGCAGCGTGCCCGACAGCGAGACGGTGGCGATCGAGCGCCGCATGTCGTTCTCTCCCTGAACCCCGGCCATCGTTTTCCGATGTGCCGCGCGGGCGCCGTCTTCGGCGTCTCCGCATTCGTTGCCGAACAATGTCCGACATGCCCGGGCACGCCGCACGGGGCGCTCGTCATGTTCCGACATGACGAAAGTCACTTTATACAATCGATTGAAATTCCGAAAAGACCGATGAAACCGTCGCGTTCCGTCGTTCCGAGGGGGAAAACTCGTCCCGTCGCCCGAAATCCTCTCACCGCCGCGGCCGGCCCAGCGCCTTCACCGCCAGTTCGGTGCGGGTCTGGACGTGCAGCTTCTCCATGATGCGGCTGACGTAGTTCTTCACCGTGCCCTCGGCGAGGTGGACAGCATCGGCGATCTCGCGGTTCGAGCGGCCCTTGGCGACGAGGGCGAGGATCTCCTCCTCGCGTTCGGTGAGCGGCTCGTCGGCCGCCTCCCCCTCCCCCGCCACCGGCACCTGCGGCCGGGCGCGGCGGAACTCCTCGAAGACTTTCCGCGCGACGAGCGGCGACAGGCGCGATTCGCCCCGCTTCACCGCGCGGATGGTGTCGAGGATCTCGTTCTCGGAGGTGTCCTTCAACAGATAGGCCTGTGCCCCGGCGGAGATCGCCTCGAACACCAGATCGTCGGTGTCGAAGGTGGAGAGCGCCACCACCTGGCTACCCGGATGTTCGGCGACGATGCGACGGGTGGCGGCGATGCCGCCGAGGCGCGGCATCTGGATGTCCATCAGCACGATGTCGGGGCGGTAGCGGCGGACGAGATCGATCGCCTCGACACCGTCGGCGGCCTGACCCACCACCTCGATGTCCGGCTCCATCTGGAACATGGTGGCGAAGGCGCGGCGGATCAGTTGCTGATCCTCGGCGATGACGACGCGGATCGCCTCGGCCGGCGCGGCGTCGGCATCCGTGGGGGGCTCGGGTCGGTCGCTCGGCGCCATGGTGTCTCGGTCTCGGTTCGATCGATGAGACGCCGTCCACGGACCCCGGTCAAGCGCTCGGTGGCTCCGCGGCATAGCGGGCGAGCCGTTCGCCGAGCGTGCCGGTGTGCAGTTCGAAGAGATGGCCGTCGTGGTCGTGGAAATAGATCGAGCGGCCCTCGCCGGGAACCCGTGGCCGCCCCTCGCGCAGGTCGAGGCCGAGCGAGCGAACCGCGGCGAGCGAGCGATCGTGGTCCGCCTCGGCGATGCGGAGGGCGACGTGGTCGTAGCTGCGCGTCGTCGGACGCTCGCCCTGCATGATGGCGATCCAGATCGGCGCCGGCGCATCCGCGTCGCCGGGCTCACCGCCGACCAGGAAGAAGCGTTCCGGCGACAGCGAGAAGGTGTTCGCGCCGCTGTCGTAGACCCGCCGCGCGCCGAGCACGGTGGTCAGGATCTCCTCCACGGACTCGAGATCGCGGACGACGAAGGTGATGTGGCTGAGACCCAGGACCATGGCGTGAGCAGAGCCCACGCAAGGGCCGAAGGCAACCGGAAAGCCCGGCCGCGAGGAGGATCGCGGGAAGAACGAGGGTCCCGCGCCCTGTGCGGGCGAGCAAGAATGCCGGGGAACGCATCGCGGCTGTCCGTTTCGTCTTGCGCGCCGACGCGCGCCTTTCCTTCTCCCCTTGCGGGAGAAGGATTCCGAGCCGTGTCCGGGGCGCCGAAAAGCACCTCGATCATTTGTTTCATCAGAAGGTTGGCGCATTCCTTCAGCCGCGGGACCGGACAGCCGTGGGGTTTCACCCGCCCCGCGCGAACCCTTCCGGCGTCGGCGCGACGAACTCGCGTTTCCCGCCGCGCCCATCCGGCAGCACCAGCCGATGGGCGTGCAGCATCAGCCGCGGCGCGGTGCGGCCGTCACCGTAGAGCCGATCGCCGAGGATCGGGTGGCCGAGAAGCTTCGCATGGATGCGCAACTGGTGCTGCCGACCGCTCTCCGGATGGAAGGCGACGAGGCTCGAGCGCCCGTCCGCCGCCGTCTCGACCACCTCCCAGCCGGTCGCCGCGGAAAGTCCTCGCGGGTCGTCCGGCGCGGCGGCGACCATGCGCCCACCCTTGGCGGTCGCGACCTTCTCGAGTGGCGTCGCGATCCGTCCCGTCGGTGGCTCGGGCACGCCCTCCACCACCGCCAGATAGGTCTTCTCCACCGCCCGCGAGGCGAAGGCGCGGCCGAGGCTCTCGGCGAGGCGGCCGTGTTTCGCCGCCACCAACAGGCCGGACGTGTCCTTGTCGAGCCGGTGGACGAGCCGCGGCCGCTCGCCCTCGGCGTCGACCAGCTTCGCCAGGATCGAATCGAGATCCTCCGTCGTGCGCGTCCCCCGGTGCACGGCGAGACCCGACGGCTTGTCGAAGACGATCAGATCATCGTCCTCGAAGAGCGTGATCCGGGCGAGGAGATCGCGCTCCACCGGGCTCGGGCCGGCCGCCTGTCCCGCCTCCACCACCGCCCGCTTCGCCGGTTCGGCGAGCCGCACCACCTGCCCCGCGGCGAGAACATCGCTCGCCCGCGCCTTGCGCCCATCGACGGTGAGCCGACCCTGTTTCAACAGGACGGCCGCCGTCGGCGCCCGCGGCGCATGGATGCGCAGGAAGCGGTCGAGCCGCATGCCCTTCTCGGAGGAGTGGACGATACGTTCCATGTCCGCTGTTTCGATCTCCGCCGACGCCGCCTCACGCCGCCCGCACTTCGGCCATGAACGCGTCGATCTCGGCGATCGCCTCCTCGCTCAGCCGCAATCCGAGCTTCGAACGCCGCCACACGACGTCCTCCGCCGTCACCGCCCATTCCTCGCCCATGAGGTGGCACACCTCGCGCTCGGTGAGGCCGGCGCCGAAGTCGCGCCCCAATCCGGCCGCGGTCTTCGTCTCGCCGATGATCCGCCGTGCCCGCGTCCCGTAGGC
Organism: Pinisolibacter sp.; assembly: GCF_036782435.1. Taxonomy (NCBI): domain Bacteria; kingdom Pseudomonadati; phylum Pseudomonadota; class Alphaproteobacteria; order Hyphomicrobiales; family Ancalomicrobiaceae; genus Pinisolibacter; species Pinisolibacter sp. The sequence continues at coordinate 26,987 of NZ_DAIPZB010000031.1, forward strand.
GCACACCAGCCGGCGGACGAGATCCGGTGCGAGGAACGCATACTCTCGCGTCATCTCGGCGATCAGCGCTTCGCGACCCTCGACGGGGAAGTCGCCGCCGGGCAGCGGCGCGTGAGCCGTCCACCCGGCCATCGCTGCGGTCCCCGCCGGCAACAGCGGACCGAGCTTCTTCAGCACCGCCTCGGCCAACATCCGATAGGTGGTGAGCTTGCCGCCGTAGATCGACAGCACCGGCGCCCGTCCCTCGGTCGCATCGAGATCGAGGACGTAGTCGCGCGTCGCCGCCTTGGCCTCGCTGGCGCCGTCGTCGTAGAGCGGCCGCACGCCGGCGAAGGTCCACACCACCTCCTCGTGCAGGATCGTCCGCGCGAAATACTCGCTCGCGGCCCGGATCAGATAGCCGATCTCCTCCTGCGAACACGCGACCGCCGCCGGATCGCCGCGGTAGTCGACGTCGGTGGTGCCGATCAGCGTGAAGTCGCCCTGATAGGGGATGGCGAAGATCACCCGCCCGTCGGCGTTCTGGAAGATGTAGGCGCGGTCGTGATCGAAGAGCCGCTTCACCACGATGTGCGAGCCCTTGACCAGCCGCACCCGCGCCGGCGTCGTCGACCCGAGCACCTGACCGACGACGTCCGCGACCCACGGACCCGCGGCATTGACCAGGATGCGCGCCGCGATCTCCTCGCGCGACCCGTCGGCCATTTCGAGCGTCACCCGCCAGTGGTCGGCTCCTCGCTCCGCCGCCACCACCTTCGTCCGTGTGGCGATGGTCGCCCCCCTCTCGGCGGCGTCGCGGGCGGTCAGAACCACGAGCCGGGCGTCGTCGACACGGGCGTCGGAATATTCGAAGCCGCGCTTGAACATGCCCGGCTTCAGCGGGCCACCGGCGGCGTCGTGCCTCAGATCGAGGGTGCGGGTGGGCGGCAGGAGCTTCCGTCCGCCGATGTGGTCGTAGAGGAAGAGGCCGAGACGCAGGAGCCAGGCGGGACGCAGACCGCGATGATGCGGCAGCACGAAGCGCAGCGGCTCGACGATGTGCGGCGCCATGCGCCAGACGATCTCGCGCTCGACGAGGCTCTCGCGCACGAGGCGGAACTCGTAGTGCTCGAGGTAGCGTAGGCCCCCGTGGATCAGCTTCGTCGACCACGACGAGGTGCCCGAGGCGAGATCGTTCATCTCGCTGAGGTGAACCTTCAGCCCGCGCCCGGCCGCGTCGCGGGCGATGCCGCAGCCGTTGATGCCACCGCCGATCACCGCGAGATCGTACATCGTGCTCACGCCGTTTCTCCGCATCTTCCCAGCCGTCACGTCGATTCCGGCGGCGGCATACTAGTACGACGAAACACCGACGCGGACGGCCTTGTCGCAGCTCTGCCCCTTCACTACCGTCGGGTTCACCGTCGGTCGGGGACGGACCCGCCGACGGCGCTCGTGAGGGGGGACCGATGAGCGCCTACGTCATCTTCGACGTCCGGATCGACGATCCGGCACGCTATCAGGAATTCATGATCGGTGTGAAACCGGCGCTGGAGGCGGCCGGCGCGAAATATCTCGCCCGCGGCGGCGAACACCGCGTCTACGAAGGCGATTGGGAACCGCGGCGCATCGTGCTGCTCGAATTCCCGACGCTCGCCGCCTGGGAGGGCTTCTATCACGGCCCGGTCTACCAGGGCCTGAAGGCCGTCCGCGACGCCTGCAGTTCGGCGCGGCTGGTCGGCGTCGAAGGGCTCTGACGCGCTCCCGCGCCGAGCCGAGAGCGGATACCGGGAGGTCCCGAGGGCGATTTTTCGCTTCGCCGGTGAAAATCGGCAATTCGGTGCTGGTCCCGACCGCCCTCGATCGAGTTGACTGAAGCGCGGCGCAGCAGCTCGTTGCGCCGCGACGGAATTGTTTCACCGCCCGGACCTCGACCGACATGTGCGAACTCCTCGGCATGAGCGCCAACGTGCCCACCGACATCCGCTTCTCCTTCGCCGGCTTGGCGCGACGCGGCGGCGAGACCGGTCCGCACGGCGACGGCTGGGGCATCACCTTCTATGAGGACCGCGGCTGCCGCTCCTTCCACGATCCCGAGCCCTCGGCGAAGTCCGACATCGCCCGCCTGCTGCGCGCCTATCCGATCCGCAGCCGCGTCGTCGTCGCCCACGTGCGCCGCGCCAACCGCGGGCGGGTGGCGCTGGAGAACACCCACCCCTTCACCCGCGAACTGTGGGGGCGGCCGTGGAGCTTCGCCCACAACGGTCAGCTGAAGGGCATCAAACGCCTACCCCTCGGCCGCTTCCGCCCGATCGGCGCCACCGACAGCGAGCACGCCTTCTGCCGCATCCTCGGCGACCTCGAAACGCGCTTCCCGTGCCTGCCCTCGCCCGCCCGGCTCGACGCGGCGCTGCCCGAACTCTTCGCCCGCCTCGCCGAGCTCGGCGTCTTCAACTGCCTGCTCAGCGACGGCCGTACCCTCTACGCCCACTGCGGCAAGCGCCTCGCGGTGATCACCCGCCGCGCCCCCTTCGGCAAGGCGACGCTGATCGACGACGACCTCCAGGTCGACTTCGCCGCCGAGACGACCCCGAACGACGTCGTCACCGTGGTCGCCACCCGCCCCCTCACCCGCGACGAGGAATGGCGCGACCTCGTCCCCGGCGAGACGCTGATCCTGCGCGACGGCGAGACCGTGTCGCGCCGCGCCGGCCGAGTGGTGCCGTGACGCGTTAGGCCGCCGTTCATCGCTGCGCGCTAAGGATCGATCCGTCCCGCGAAATCGTCGCACCGCCGGGCGGGGTACGGCGTCGATCTTCGCGGTGGAGCGGGCTCCGCCTGCCGGATCGTGTCGTGGCGACACGAGGGGACGGGCAACGATGTGACGGCGTATGGTCGGATGACCCCCATCGACGTGGTGATGATCGGCCCCTTCCCGTCCGACGCGGCGCGGATCGAAGGCGGCGTTCAGGCCTCGCTCTTCGGCTTGGCGAGCGAGCTGGCGAAGCACGCCGGGATCGCGAGCCTGCGCATCATGGCGACGCCGGTGCGCCCGACCTCCGGCATCCGACGCGACCGCGTCACCGGCATCGACGTCACCTTCCTCGACACGCCGGCGCGCCTTCTCGTCTCCTCGGTGCTCCGTGTCCCGGTGATCCTCGAGGCGCTCTCCGGCCCGAAAGCTCCGCTGCTTCATCTCCACGGCACCGGGATCGTCCAATCGGTGGTGTTGATCGCCGCCCGCCTCCACCGCATTCCGACCGTCTGGACCATGCACGGCATCACCGAGAAGGAGATGTGGGCGGCCCTGAAGCGCGAACCCGGGCTCAAGTCCGTCGCCCGTTTCCTGCTCTATGCCGGCTGCGAGCGCCTGCAACTTCGTCTGACGCGCCACCTCGTCGTCGACACGCCTTATGTCGGTCGCGAGATCCGCCGCCGGTCGCGGGCGAAGCCGCTCGCCATCCCGCAGGGGATCTTTCCCGAGGAGCTGACCGCCGCCCGCGTCGACGATCGGCCCGACCCGGTGGTGATCTCGCTCGGCGTCGTTCATCCGCGCAAGGGTCACCATCTCGCCCTCCGCGCCTTCGCCGATGTCGTCCGCACCGTGCCCGAAGCTCGCCTCCTCGTCGTCGGCTCGCTCGCCGACCCGGCCTATCACGACGAACTCGTGCGCACCGTCGCCGACCTCGGTCTCGTCGATCGGGTCGAGTTCCACATCGGCGTGTCGCGCGACGAGGTGCTCGCGGCGCTGCGCCGCGCCCGCGTCTTCGCTCTCCACTCCCAGGAGGAGAGCCAGGGCATCGCGCTGTGCGAGGCGATGGCGGTGGGACTACCGATCGTCGCCACCCGCGTCGGCGGTATCCCCGACGTGATCGGCGCCAGCGGCGCCGGCTATCTCGTCGAATACGGCGACGTCGCCGCCATGGCCGGTCATCTGACGCGGCTGCTCACCGACGACGATCTCCACCACACCATGGCCACCGCCGCGCTCGGCCGCGCCGGCGACTTCGCTTGGGGGCCGGTCACCGACCGCATCCTCGAGGTCTACCGCGACGCCCGCGGGGACTGAGCCCCGCCGCGTCGCGGCCTTTCCTCATCTCACACCGCGATCCGCCGCGCCGCCTCGTCGAGGCTCGCCCGGAGGGCGTCGACGAGAGTGTCGATCTGGCGCTCGGTGATGATCATCGGCGGGCAGAGGGCGAGCGCATCGCCCATGGCGCGGCTGATGACGCCGTTCTCCTGGAGGATGCCGGCGACCATCGCCCCGAGCTTGCCGACCGGATCGAGCGCCTTCTTCGCCGCCTTGTCGGTGACCACCTCGACCGCGGCGATGAGCCCGACGCTGCGCACCTCGCCGACCAGCGGATGATCGGCGAGCTGGCCGAGCCGCTTCTGCATGTGGGCGCCGACGGCGCGCACGTTGGCGACCAGATCTCGCTCCTCGATGATGGCGAGGTTCTCCAGCGCCACCGCCGCGGCGACCGGATGGCCGCCGGCGGTGAAACCGTGACCGAGGGTGCCGATGCGGTTGGATTCGTCGGCGATCGGCTCGAAGACCCGCTCGTTGATCATCAGCGCCGAGATCGGCAGGTAGGACGACGAGAGCTGCTTGGAGCACACCACCACGTCCGGCTTCATGCCGTAGGTGGTCGAGCCCCACATGTTTCCGGTACGCCCGAAGCCGCAGATCACCTCGTCGGCGACCAGCAGGATGCCGTACTTGTCGAGCACCACCTGGATCTTCTCCCAATAGGTCGCCGGCGGCACCACGACGCCGCCCGCGCCCATCACCGGCTCGGCGAAGAAGGCGGCGATGGTCTCCGGCCCCTCGGCGAGGATCAGCGCCTCGAGATCGGCGGCGAGCCGAGTGGCGAAGGCCTCCTCGCTCTCGCCCGGCAATCCCTCGCGCCAGTGGTGCGGGCTCGAGGTGTGCAGCACCCCCTCGATCGGCAGATCGAAGGAGCGGTGGTTGTTCGGCAGCCCGGTGAGGCTCGCCGAGGCCAGCGTCACGCCGTGATAGCCGCGAATCCGCGAGATGAACTTCTTGCGCTGCGGCTCGCCCAGCGAATTGGAGCGGTAACGCAGGAGCTTCATCACCGTGTCGTTGGCTTCCGAGCCCGAGTTGGTGAAGAACACCTTCGACATCGGCACCGGTGCGATCGAGACCAGCTTCTCGGCGAGGTCGATCACCGGTCCGTGCGATTTGTGGCCGAACGTGTGGTAGAACGGCAGCCGCCGCATCTGCTCGGCCGCAGCTGTGACCAGCCGCTCCTCCGAGAAGCCGACGCCGACGCTCCACAGCCCGGCCATCGCCTCGATGTAGCGCTTGCCGTGGATGTCGACGACGTGGACACCGTCGCCGCGCTCGACCACCAACGGCCCGATCTCCTGATGTCGCCGGGCGTCGGTATAGGCATGGAGATGATGGGCGATGTCGCGGGCTTCCGGCGAATTCGGCGCATGAGTCACGGGTGGGCTCCCTCGGTGCGGTACGCGGTGCCCGACGTCGCTGCGACGACGGAACCGCGGAAGAGCCGCACTCTAGCCGAGACGGCGCGAAACGCACCCCCGGATCGCGAAGGTCCGCCCCTCGCTCGCCGCCCTGCTTCGCCGAAGAATGCACGGCGCCCGAGCGTCGTCGCCCCGCCTCGTCGAGATGCTCGGCTCGATGCCTTCCCATGCCAATATTCGCCTCGTCAGAAATGACGAAGTCCGGATCTCCCGGCAGGAACACTCGGCGGCGATGGTATTCGACGACGCGCGATCGTATGGAATTCCGCGGATTCTGCGGCTTTGGTTTATGATTTGTTGACCTCTCGACCGCACGATTTTGGCTGAGATTCCGTGGAGACGTGAGATGGCCTATTCACTACGAACCCTGGCGGCGGCCGGAGTGATCCTCCTGGTGCTGTTCAACGTCGCCACGATCGGGCTGATCTCCCGGGCGAAATCCGTGAGCCTGTCGAGCTCCGACAACGTCGCCCAACACTTCGATCTTCTGACCGGCGACGTGATCCCGCTCGGCACGAACATCAAATCGATTCAGATCGACGTGATCCAGGTCCAGCAGTTCCTCCAGGACGTCTCCGCCACCCGCGGCGAGAACGGGCTCGACGACGGCTTCAACAAGGCGGCCGAATTCGCGAAGAAGTTCGAGGAGGATGTCGAAGCGGCTCGCGCCATCGCCGTGAAGCTCGGCCGCATCGACATGCGCGACAAGCTCGACGCCACGACCGCCGCCTTCGCCGATTTCTATCGGGTCGGCAAGGAGATGGCCGAAGCCTACGTCGCCGGCGGCCCGTCCGCCGGCAACAAGATGATGCCGGAATTCGACGAACGCAGCGACGCCATGAACGCGACCATGGAAGCACTGCTGGCGACCCGCGACGGCATCATCGAGGGCACCACCCTGCGCATCGCAGAAGAAGTCGAGGCGGTGAAGACGACCATCGCCGGAACGGCGACGATCACCTCCGCCGCTGCGGCCCTGGCCACGCTCGGCCTCGTCCTCGCCGCCCTCGCCTTCCTGCGCTTCGTCGTCCGTCCGATCGGCGCCCTCACCGGCGTGATGGAGCAACTGACCTCCGGCCGCCGCGGCATCGCCGTACCGCATACCCGCAATCGCACCGAGATCGGCCGCATGGCGCGCGCCACCGACGTCTTCCGCGTCGCCATCGAGGAGCGCGAGACGCTCCAGGCCGAACGCGCTCAGGAAGAACAACGCATGGAGGCCGAACGCCGGAGCGAACGTCTCGCCCTCGCCGACAATTTCGCCGCCACCGTCGCCGGCGTCGTCGAGACCGTCGGCCACGTCGCCGAGACCATCGCCGCCGGCGCCCACCGGGTCGACACCATCGCCCACACCACCGCCGGCAGCGCCGGCGCCGCCGCCACCGCGGTCGCCGCCGCCTCCGGCAACGTCTCCACCGTCGCCACCGCGACAGAGGAACTGTCGAGCGCCATCGACGAGGTCGGCCGCCGGATGCATCAGGCCGGCACCGTCTCCGCCACCGCGGCGCAGCAGGCCGAGCGCACCAACGTCATCGTCCGCGAACTTTCGGACGCCACGCTGCGAATCGGCGAGATCGTCGACCTGATCAACGCCATCGCCTCGCAGACCAACCTGCTCGCCCTCAACGCCACCATCGAGGCGGCGCGCGCCGGCGAGGCCGGGCGCGGTTTCGCGGTGGTTGCCCAGGAGGTCAAGAACCTCGCCCAGCAGACCGCCAAGGCGACCGAGGAGATCGCCCAGCAGATCGGCACCGTCCAGAACGTCACCGGCAGCGCCGTCGACGCGATCCGCGACATCACCACCACCGTCGACGAGATCTCGGCGATCTCCCGCTCGATCATCTCGGCGATCGACGAACAGGCCGCCGCCACCCGCGAGATCGCCCGCTCGATCGACGATGCCGCGACCGGTACCGATCGGGTCCATGCCAACATCACCGCGGTGGACCGCTCGACGCGCGAGACTTCGGACGCCGCCGGCTCGATGGTCTCGGCCTCGGACGAACTCGGCGCCGTCGCGACGCGCCTGCGCTCGGAAGTCGCCGGCTTCGTCGCCCGCATCCGCGCCTGAACGTCGCGGCCGGCGCTCTGCCGCCGGCCGCGATCCGCGACACCACCGCCACGGCGGCGCACACGCGTCTTCGCCCCGCGTCCGGCCGCCCCGCGACCAACCTTCGCGCCCCCTCTGCGACGGCGAGAAGTCGTTGACCGGTCTCGCAAATGAGCTAAGGTCCGATCGCCTCCGGAGATCATCGGTCCCGGTCGGCGATGCGCTTCGTCCACCCGCTGCGCGTCGGCGAGGATCGATGCCGGTCGGAGGCGGCCCTTCGCCGTAATTCCGGCCATCTTTCGGCCGACGGACTCGCCCATGGACCGCCGCGCATTCCTCTCCTCGTCGCTTTCCCTCGCCGCCGCCCTCGGCCTGGGAGCGAACGTCACACCCGCGCAGGCGCAGGCGCCGGCGCCGCCACCCCAGACCCCGGTGGGAACCCCCTTCGGTTTCGCCTGGCTCAAGGACGAGGCCCGCCGACTGGCCGCAGCCCCGCGCAAGGCGCCGAGCACGCCGGTTCCCGCCCGCTTCGCCGACATCGCTCACGATCAGTATCGCGACATTCGCTGGAAGCCCGATCTCCTGATCTGGCGCGACGAGAAGCGCGGCTTCCGTCTCGAGCCGCTTCCCGCCGGCTTCGTCTATCGCACCCCGGTCGAGATCCATCTCGTCGACGAGGGGCTGGCGTTGCCCATCCCCTTCGACCGCGATCGCTTCGACTGGGGCTCGAACGTCGCCCCGCCCGAGGACGGGGTCGTGCTGCCCTTCTCCGGCCTCAAGCTGCGCCGACCGCGTGATGCCGATCGCTGGCAGGAGTTCGCGGTCTTCCAGGGCGCGACCTACTTCAAGGCGATCGCTCGCGATCAGGTCTACGGCCTGACGGCGCGCGGGCTCGCCATCAACACCGCCGAACCCGACGGCGAGGAGTTCCCCTATTTCTCGCGCTTCTACGTCGAGAAGCCGGAAGAGAACGCCCAGACGGTGCGGCTCTACGCCCTCCTCGACAGCAAGATGGTGACCGGCGCCTATCGCTTCACCATCCGCTCCGGCGACGAGACCAACATCGACGTCGAACTGACGCTGTTTCCGCGCGAGGATCTCGGCCACGTCGGCCTCGGCGCCCTCAATTCGATGTTCTTCTACGGACCGATCGGCCGCGGCCGCAGCGACGAGATCCGCCCGGCGGTGCATCTCTCCGACGGCCTCGCCGTCGTCACCGGTCTCGGCGAACGTCTGTGGCGGCCGCTCGCCAACCCGCGCACCCTGCAGATCTCCGCCTTCGGCGACGAGAACCCGCACGGCTTCGGCCTCGCCCAACGGGCGCGCAGCTTCGCCGAATATCAGGATCTCGAACGGCGCTGGGATCTCTGCCCCTCCGCCTGGGTCGAACCGGTCGGCGACTGGGGCAAGGGCTCGGTCGTCCTGGTCGAGATCCCGTCCGACAGCGAGATCCACGAGAACATCACCGCCTATTGGCGGCCGAAGGCCAAGATCCCGGCCGGCCAGGAATTCTCCGCCGCCTATCGGCTGCGCTGGACCGGCGCCGGCCTCGCCCCGAACGATATCGGCCGGGTGGCCGAGAGCCGTGAAGGCCAGGGCGCGGAAGGCGCGTGGCGGCGCTATGCGATCGACTTCGTCGGCCCGATGCCGCCGGTCGGCGCCGTCAAGCTCGTCGCCACCACCTCCGCCGGCCGGATCGTCTCGCCGGTGCTGAGGCCCAATCCTGCGACCGGCGGCTATCGCGTCACCTTCGATCTCGACCCCAAGAATGCGCCGATGAGCGAACTCAGGGTACAGTTGACCGACGGCCAGAAGCCGATCAGCGAGACTTGGCTCTATCGCTGGGTCGCCGCGTGACCGGCGCCGCGAACACCGATATCTCGGGAACCATCGTGACCACCGACGTCGACCTCGCCTCCCCCGATCTTCTCGGACCGGTTCCGCCGGAAATGCCGCTCGACATGCCGGTGCAACGGCTCGATCGATGGGACGGCCCGCGACCGACCGTCGTCGACGGCAAGCCGACATGGTCGGTGCGCGCGATCCGGTTCTTCGTCTTCGGCCTCGCCTTCGCCATCTCCTTCTACGGCGTCCGCGAGATGGTGGGCGTCGTGTCGGCCGGCGGCATCGTCGGCCTCGAGTGGCCGCTGATCGTCTTCTTCGGCATCACCTTCTCGTGGATCGCGCTGTCCGCCGCCTCCGGCATCGCCGGGTTCTTCGCCGGCTTCTTCGAGGGCCGCGCCATCCGCACCATCGACCGGACGCTGCGCTCGAAGACGGCGCTCCTGATGCCCGTCTACAACGAGAGCCCGGCGCGCACCATCGGCGCCCTCGAGGCCATGGCCGAGAGCATCGTCGCCCTCGGCGAGGGTGCGAATTTCGAGATCTTCGTCTGCTCCGACACCACCGACCAGACCTGTTGGGTGGAGGAGGAACTGGCGATCGACCGCCTGCGCCGCCGCCTCGGCGACCGCATGGCGGTGTGGTATCGCCGCCGCCACAAGAACATCGCCCGCAAGGCCGGCAACGTCGCCGACTTCGTCACCCGCTGGGGCGGTCGCTACGACCACATGCTGGTGCTCGACGCCGACAGCCTGATGAAGGGTGAGACCATCGTCACCCTCGCCCTGCTGATGGAGGAGGACCCGCGCGCCGGCATCATCCAGACGCTGCCGGTGATCGCCAACCGCAACACCCTCTTCGCCCGCCTGCAGCAGTTCGCCGGCAAGGTCTACGGCCCGGTGATCGCCCGCGGCCTCGCGGCATGGTCGGGCCGCGACGGCAACTACTGGGGCCACAACGCCATCATCCGGACGAAGGCCTTCGCCGAGGCCTGCGGTCTACCGGATCTGCCCGGCCGCAAGCCCTTCGGCGGCCACATCATGAGCCACGACTTCGTCGAGGCGGCGCTGATCCGCCGCTCCGGCTGGGGCGTCTACATGGTGCCGTGGCTCGGCGGCTCCTACGAGGAGAGCCCGCCGTCGCTTCTCGACGTCGCCATGCGCGACCGCCGGTGGGCCCAGGGCAACCTCCAGCACATGAAGGTGCTGCCGACCAAGGGCCTCGCCTGGCCGTCGCGCATCCACTTCGCCACCGGCATCATGAGCTACCTCGCCTCGCCGATCTGGCTGATGCTGCTGATGGTCGGCCTGGCGCTCGCCTTGCAGGCGAAATTCATCCGGCCGGAGTACTTCTCCAAGGAATTCTCGCTCTATCCGGCGTGGCCGCGCTTCGACTCGGAACGCGCGTTGCAGCTCTTCGTCGTCACCATGGGCGTGCTGCTGCTGCCCAAGCTCCTCGGCGTGATCGAGACGATCCTGCGTTCCGACCTGCGCAAGCGCTGCGGCGGCGGCTTCGCCATCGTCGTCGGCATGGTGCTGGAGACGCTGATCTCGGCCCTCGTCGCCCCTGTCATGATGCTCCTCCAGTCGCGCCACGTCGCCGAGATCCTGCTCGGCCGCGACAGTGGCTGGAAGACCCAGCGCCGCGACGATGGCGGCATCCCGCTCGCCGAGGTCATCCGCCATCATTGGCAGCACGCCACCATCGGCGTCTTCATGGCGCTCGCGGCCTACGTCATCTCGCCCGCCATCCTCGCCTGGATGGCGCCGACGCTGATCGGCCTCGTCCTCGCCGTGCCGATCTCCTGGACCTCGGGCTCGCTCGCCGCCGGCCTCGGGCTGAAGAAGATCCGCCTGCTCCTCATCCCCGAGGAGACCGACCCGCCGGCGATCGTCGGCGCCGCCCACGACGCCCAGCACCTCGCCGAAGCCGAACTGCCGGAGGTCGAAGACGGCCTCACCTCGGTGGTCGAGACCCCGCACGCCCGCGCCGTCCACGCCCGCATGCACCTGCCGGTGCCGCTCCGCGCTCGCGGCAAGCCCGAACTCGATCCGGTGATGGCCGCCGCCAAGATCCACGAGGCGACCAATTTCGCCGAAGTGCTCGCCTGGCTCGGGCCGAAGGAGCGCATGGCGGTGCTGTGCGAGCCGCAGCTGATCGAGACCATCGACCGGTTGATCGTCAAACCCGAGCCGCCGCCGGATCTGGTGGCGATCGAGGAGATGCGGGTGCGCCCCTACCCGGCGGAAGTGCCGCCCGGCGCCCATGAGGCGGCGCATCCCGAAGAGGCCCTCGCCGACGGCGAACCGGCGAGCCCGACGCGAGCCGCCGCCGCGCCGCCCGCCTGATGCGACCGTCGGGATCGCCCACGACGCGCGATCCCGACGCGCGTCACATCACCAGCGCCACGCGCCCACCCGATTGACGATCGAGCCGCCCGGCGAGCGTCAGTTCCATCAGGATCAGGTGCAGCTCGCCGGCCCGCACGCCGGTCGCCCGCAGGATCTCGTCGATCGTCACCGGCGTCGGTCCCAACGCTTCCAGCACCAGCCGCCGCGCGTCGTCGCCGACGTCGAGAGGCCGTTCGAGATCGTCGGACCCGGAGGTGGCGAGCACCGTCGGATCCGGTCGACGCCCGAGAATCGGTGTCAGGCCCTCGATCACGTGGGCGGCATTCGCCACCAGCGTCGCGCCGTTGCGGATCAGCTCGTTGGTCCCCTCGGCTCGCGGATCGAGCGGGCTGCCCGGCACCGCGAAGACCTCGCGCCCCTGCTCGGCGGCGAAGCGCGCCGTGTGCAGCGAACCCGACCGTGCCGCCGCCTCGATCACCACGACGCCGAGAGCGATCCCCGAGATCAAACGGTTGCGGCGAGGGAAGTCGCGCGCCCGCGGTTCCCAACCGAACGGCATCTCGGAGACGAGCGCCCCGCCGGTCTCGACGATACGGGCGGCCAGCCCCTCGTGCTCCGGCGGATAGAGCCGGTCGAGCCCGCCGGCGAAGACGGCGATGGTGCCGGTGTCGAGGCTCGCCTCGTGCGCCGCCGCGTCGATGCCGCGAGCGAGACCGGACACGGTGACGAAGCCCGCCTCGCCGATGCCGCGCGCCATCAGCGCCGCCATCTTGCGCCCGGCGAGCGAAGCGTTGCGCGCCCCGACGATCGCCACCGCGTGGCGCCGGCACACCCCCGGCCCGCCCTTCACCGCGAGAAGCGGCGGCGGCCCTTCGATGGTGAGGAGGTGGGCCGGGTAGTCCGCCTCGCCCATGGCGACGAACCGGGCCCCCGCCGCCCGCGCCGCCGCCAACTCACGCTCGACCTCCGCTTCCGAGGCGATGCGGATGCGGCCGCGCGCGCCGCCGCGGCGCGCCAGTTCCGGCAGAGCCTCGAGCGCCGCCCGCGCCGAACCGAAGTGATTGATCAGTTCGCGGAAGGTGATCGGCCCGACGTTCTCCGACCGGATCAGCCGGAGCCACGCGGCGCGGCTCGCCTCCCCCATCTCGGGACCGGCGGCATCCGCCGCGTCGTCGGCGTCGTCGAAGGCATGTAGGCTCACCGTTCGCTCTCCTGATCGGCCCGTGACGATCATGGTGAGCGGAGACCGGAGACACAACCCCTAATATGCGGCCGAGCCACCGTCGGTGGTGCCGCGAGGTCCCGACGCCCCGGTCAGCGGCCGAGCCAGCGGGCCATCGCCGCGTTCACCGCGGCAGGCGCTTCGAGCGTCGACAGGTGACCGCTGTCGGCGATCACCTCGAGCACCGCCCCGGGAATCGCCTCGACCATCTCGCGAGCGAGATCCACGGGCGTGATGACGTCCTCGGCGCCGACGATCACCGTCGTCGGGCAGGCGATCGCGGCGAGCGACGGCCGGCAGTCGATCCGCCCGAGGATCGCCTTCTGCTGACGGACGAAGGCCTCGGCCCCGGTGTCCGCCGCCATGCGCCGGACGATGTCGACGAGGCGGGGCTCCGACTGATGCGCCGGCGAGAGAAGTCGCGGGATCTGGAGGTCGGCGATGCGATCGAAGCCGCCGGACTCGGCGATCTCGATCTGTTGTAGACGCGCCGCCTTCGCCTCGTCGCCGTCGGCACGCGCCTGGGTGTCGAGGAGCGCCAGCCGATCCACCCGCTCGGGCGCCCGCCTCAGGATCTCCATGGCGACGTATCCGCCCATCGACAGGCCGGCGAGGGCGAAACGCGGCGGCGCCTCGGCGAGGATCTGCGCCGCGATCGCCGCCATCGTGTCGGCACGGCCGTGATCGGCGACGACGACCGACCGGTCGGTGGCGAAGGCGGCGATCTGCGCACCCCACAAGTCCGACGTGCAGTCGAGGCCCGGAACCAGCAGAAGCGGTATCTTCGTCATCGTGCACGACCTCGTCCGAACGACCTTCCCCCGAGGCGGGAAACCGAGGCGACCGACGATGGAACCGTCGAAGCCCCGCCGCGACCTCGTCGGCGACACTATAGTCGCGCCTATCCATCGGCAAATCTCGACAGAAACTGTCCGTTTCGTGCGCTCGGCGTTGACTTTCGGAGATGTTCGATCAATATGCCGCCCGAGATCTCGCATTGCACAAAAGATTCTGCGCGCGAGCGAGCCCGCCCTGTCGAGGCGCCCCCGATCGAGGACGTCGCAGGCCCGGCCGCGATGGCGCGCGACCCACGGGAACGAATGACCTTCAACGAACTCGGACTGTCCGACAAAGTCCTCGCGGCCGTCGCTGCGGCCGGCTACTCCACCCCCACGCCGATCCAGGAAAAGGCCATCCCGATCGTCCTCGAGATGAAGGACGTCTGCGGCATCGCCCAGACCGGTACCGGGAAGACCGCCGCCTTCGTGCTGCCCATGCTGACCCGCCTCGAGAGCGGACGGGCGCGGGCGCGCATGCCGCGCACCCTGATCCTCGAGCCGACGCGCGAACTCGCCGCCCAGGTCGAGGAGAACTTCGACAAGTACGGCGTCAACCACAAGCTCAACGTCGCTCTGCTGATCGGCGGCGTTTCATTCGACGACCAGTTGAAGAAGCTCGATCGCGGCGTCGACGTGCTGATCGCCACCCCCGGCCGCCTGCTCGACCTCTTCGGTCGCGGCCGCCTGTTGATGTCCGGCGTCGAGATCCTCGTCATCGACGAGGCCGACCGCATGCTCGACATGGGCTTCATCCCGGACATCGAGAAGATCTGCAAGCTGATCCCGCCGTCGCGCCAGACGCTGATGTTCTCGGCGACCATGCCGCCGGAGATCCAGCGCCTCGCCGACATGTTCCTGCGCAACCCGGTCCGCATCGAGGTGGCCAAGCCCGCCTCGACCGCCAAGACGGTGACGCAGAACCTGATCGCCTCGGGCCGCGAGCCGCACGACAAGCGCGACGTGCTGCGCGGTCTGATCCGCTCGGCCGAAGAGCTGAAGAACGGCATCATCTTCTGCAACCGCAAGCGCGACGTGCAGGTGGTCTACCGCAGCCTGGAGAAGCACGGCTTCTCGGTCGGTGCGCTCCACGGCGACATGGACCAGCGCGCCCGCATGGCCATGCTCGACGGCTTCCGCGGCAACAAGCTGACACTGCTGGTCGCCTCCGACGTCGCCGCCCGCGGTCTCGACATCCCGGATGTCTCCCACGTCTTCAACTACGACGTCCCCGTCCATGCCGAGGACTACGTCCACCGCATCGGCCGCACCGGCCGCGCCGGACGGTCGGGCACGGCGATCTCGATCGTCACCGACCTCGACATCAAGCATCTCGCCGCGATCGAGAAGCTGACCGGCGACAAGATCGCCTGGATCGGCCCGCACGTCTCCGAGCTGCCGCACGAGGACCGGCCCGCCCGCTCCCATCGCGGCGAACGTTCCGAACGGGGTGAGCGCTCGGAACGCGGCGGCGACCGTCGCCGTGGCGGCCGTGGTCGCTCGTCGGGCGACGCCGAGGCCCGCGAAGCCCGTCCGCGCCGCGCCGAAGGCTCGGCCGAACCGCGGGAGCGGACGCGCGAGGAGGCCCCTTCCGCCACCCGCGAACGGACCCGCCCGGAGCGCCCGCACGGCGGCCGTCCCGCCGCCGCCGATCACGCCCCGGTGCGCGCCGGCGATCGCCCGGCGCCGCGCTCCCGCCGCAACGAGGATCGCGACGAGCCCTCGGTCGTCGGTCTCGGCGATCACGTCCCGGCGTTCCTGCTCCGCCCGGTGCGAGCCAAGGACTGAGCCGGACGGGCCGGCGACGCGATCTCCGGCCCGTCCGCGCCTCGACCACCATCACGCGAATCACCTGTTCTCCAGCGATTGTGGCTTGTACCGAGTGGGTCGCGCGGTGCGAGCGTGACTCTTCTCTCGGTGACGGTCCGCCGTCGCCGATGACGCCCGCCCGTGACGCGCGGCCGGCAAAAACACGCGAAAAACCCGTATTCGCAGCGTGGCGACCGCGCGAACCTTTACCATGGGTTAAGTCGTTCCTGACACTTTGATGGAGAGGCCGAAGGGAGATCGGCCGAGCCTCTCGCCTTCGGGGAGTGGCGGAATGCGAGGGATGGCGACAATGAGCGAGCGGGACGATTTCAAGCGCACCATCGTCTACGGCGAGAATGCCGTCGGACACCTGCGCAAGAACGAGATCCCGGCCTACCCACGCAACTACGAGCTCTGGTACACCTATGCTGCCGGCTTCAACCACGCGCTGAACAAGTCGATCAACGACATCATCCGTCAGCGCGGCAAGATCACGCCGGTCGAGGTCAACCGCATCTACGACCAGTTCATCGCCCCCACTCGTATCGGTGAGCGCATCGACGAGGTCGGCGGGCGCCTCTCCGAAGAGATCAAGGGCGTCGCCGGCATGTTGGCGACCCAGATGGAATCGACCTCGAGCTACTCCTCCTCGCTCGGCGAAGCGCGCACCGCGCTGGCCGGCGCCAAGGACACCGGTTCGGTCGAGACCATCGTCCAGGGCCTCATCGACGTCACCCACCGGACCGAGCGCACCAACCGCGAGCTCGAGGGCCAACTCGCCGAGTCGCGCCGCCAGATCGCCGAGTTGCAGGAGAGCCTGGAGGCGATCCGTTACGAGAGTCTGGTCGACGACCTGACGACGCTGGCCAACCGCAAACACTTCGAGCAATCGCTCGACCGCCTCATGGCCGAAGCGCAGCAGACCAACGTGCCGTTCTCGCTGCTGTTCACCGACATCGACCATTTCAAGAAGTTCAACGACACCTTCGGTCATCAGACCGGCGACCAGGTGCTGCGCCTCGTGGCGCTGGCGCTGAAGCAGAACATCAAGGGCCAGGACATCGCCTGCCGCTTCGGCGGCGAGGAGTTCGCCGTCCTGCTGCCGCGCACCGACATCGCCCAGTCGGTGGTCGTCGCCGAACACATCCGCGAGGCGGTGTTCTCCAAGGAACTGGTCAAGCGCTCGACCGGCGAGAACCTCGGCCGCATCACCATCTCGATCGGCGTCGCCGAATGGCGTCGCGGCGACACCGCCCAGTCGATCGTCGAGCGCGCCGACGTCTGCCTCTATGCCGCCAAGCGCGGCGGCCGCAACATGGTGATCAGCGAGAAGGACGACGGCGCCTTCGATCACAAGGTGGCGTGACCCGTCGATCCTCGGAACGGAGATGGGCTCGGAACCGGCCGGTTCCGAGCCCATCGTCTTTCGTGATCGCGCGCGAACTCGACCCGCGTCGCACCGCGATCGGTTCGCCGCGTCACTTGACGTCGGCGGCGACCTGCAGCTTGAGGATCTTGTCGGGATCGACGACCGTGCCGTTGGTCGCCTTGTCGCCCTTCTTGATCATGTCGACGAACTCCATGCCGGACACGACCTCGCCGAAGGCGGTGTACTTGCCGTTCAGGAACGAGCCGTTGGTGAACATGATGAAGAACTGCGAGTTGGCGGAATCGGGGCTCTGAGACCGCGCCATGCCGAGGGTGCCGCGCTCGAACGGCATCGGATTGAACTCCGCCGGCAGGTTCGGCAGGTCCGAGCCGCCGGTGCCGTTGCCGCGCGGATCGCCGGTCTGGGCCATGAAGCCGTCGATCACCCGATGGAACTTGAGCCCGTCGTAGAAGCCCTTGCGCGCCAGCGTCTTCAGCCGCTCGACGTGCTTGGGCGCGATGTCGGGACGCAGGCGGATCACCACCTTGCCGTCCTTCAAGGTCAGGATCAGCGTGTTCTCCGGATCGTTGGCGGCGGGACCCGCGGCGAAGGCCGCCCCGGCGGCGAGGAAAGTGGCGCCGGCGATGGCGGAGAGGAGCGTTCTGCGCAGCAAGGGATCGGTCTCCCGTGGTTGTCGAGGCGTCGCCTCGGGTGAAATCGGACGATCCGGCGATCAGCCGCGATCGGCGAAGCGAGCCTTCAGGCGGGCTGCGACCTTCTCCGGCACGAAGCTCGAGACGTCGCCGCCCATTGCCGCGATCTGCCGGACCAGCGTGGCGGTGATGTGGCGCACCCCCGGCGACGCCGGGAAGAACAGGGTGCGCACCGTCGGCGCCATCGCGCCGTTCATGCCGGCCATCTGCATCTCGTAATCGAGATCGGTGCCGTCGCGCAGGCCCCGCACGATCGCTGCCGCCCCGGCGCGGCGCGCCGCTTCGACCACCAGATCGGAGAAGGCGACGACCTCGACCCGCGACTGGTCGACGCCGAGGTCGGTCACGACCTCGCGGATCATCGCCACGCGCTCGTCGAAGTCGAACAGCGGCTTCTTCGCCGGATGGACGCCGATGGCGACGACGACGCGATCGGCGATGTCGAGCGACTGGGCGAGGACGTCGACATGGCCGTTGGTGACCGGGTCGAAAGAGCCCGAATAGAGCACCGTGCGCGTCATCGCTCCCCCATCCGAACGCCGTTCTCGAATCGCTCGTCGGCGCAGGTGACGCGCCTCCGTCGCGTTCCGCATTAGCGCTCCGCGCCGGCTGCCGCAAGCCGCCCCACCCGACCGCGAACCTCGAACGCCTCGCCACGGCGAATTGTTGCGTCTCGCCGTCGCGACGAAACATCGACGTAACCCGATTTCGCCGCCACGAAAAACCGGCGACATGCCCCAAGGGTAGGTTGCACACGGTTCGAACGGGACACGGCGTCGATCGACCGCCATCGATCGGTGTCGTGGGGAGTTCCGGATCTCTCCCGATCCGGGACTCCCTCTCGCTCGGACTTTCCTCTCGATGCGGCCTCCGGTTCGCATCCGGCGTCGACGCTCCGTCTCCCGAGCGTCGACGCCCTCCGTTTCTTCGCGGGCCGTCGTTCCCCCCGGACGTCCGCAGACCGGTCAGCGGCCCGCCATCCGGCCGCCACCTCGAGAGGGCGAGCCTTCACCGGCCGCCCTCTCCCTTTTTCAGGCGACCCGCGCCGCCTCCCCCGATCGGCCGCGGCCTCGTCCCGACGAAACGCGAAACGCCGACGCGATGGGCGCCGGCGTTTCCGTGTTCTACGTGATCGTGGGCGAAGACGGCCTCAGCCCTCGGCCGCCTCCTCCTCGTCCTCTTCCTCACGGATGCGCTCGACCGAGACGACCTTCTCGCTCTCCGCCGTGTCGAAGACGATGACGCCCTGCGTCGAGCGGCCGGCGAGGCGGATACCGTCGACCGGGCAGCGGATCAGCTGACCGCCGTCGGTGACCAGCATGATCTGGTCGGCGTGCTCGACCGGGAAGGAGGCGACGAGGCGGCCGTTGCGCGGCCCCGTCGACATGGCGACGATGCCTTTACCGCCGCGCCCGGTGATCCGGTACTCGAACGACGACGTGCGCTTGCCGTAGCCGTTCTCCGACACGGTGAGGACGAACTGCTCGGCGCCTCCCATCTCGGCGTAACGCGCCGTGTCGAGCTGGCCGCCCGCGACCTCCTCCTCGGCCTCGCTCCCCGCCTCGGCTTCCGTCTCGCCGCGCATCAGACGCGCCTGCTTGAGATAGAGGGTGCGTTCGTCGGGCTTGGCCTCGAAGTGGTGCAGGATCGCCATCGAGATGACGGTGTCGTCGTCGGCCAGGGTGATACCGCGCACGCCCATCGAGTCGCGGCCCTTGAAGACGCGCACGTCCGGCACCGCGAAGCGGATGCACTGCCCGCCGGCTGTCGTCAGCAACACATCGTCGCCCTCGGTGCAGGTGTCGACGCCGACGATGCCCTCGCCCTCGTCGAGCTTCATGGCGATCTTGCCGTTGCGATTCACCTGGACGAAGTCGGAGAGCTTGTTGCGCCGGACGGTGCCGCGGGTCGTCGCGAACATCACGTCGAGAGCGCCCCAACTCTCCTCGTCCTCCGGCAGCGGCAGGATCGAGGTGATGCGCTCGCCCGGCTCCAGCGGGAACATGTTGACCAACGCCTTGCCGCGCGCCTGCGGCGTCGCCTGCTGCAGACGCCACACCTTGGTCTTGTAGACCTGACCGCGCGACGAGAAGAACAGGATCGGCGCATGAGTCGAGGCGACGAACAGACGGACGACGAAATCCTCGTCCTTGGTCGCCATGCCCGAGCGGCCCTTGCCGCCGCGCCGCTGTGCCCGATACATCGACAACGGCACCCGCTTGATCCAGCCGGCGTGGGTGACGGTGACCACCATGTCCTCGCGGGCGATCAGGTCCTCGTCGTCGACGTCGCCCTCGACGTCGAGGATCTCGGTCTTGCGCGCCGTCGCGAATTCGGCCCGGACCTCCATCAGCTCCGCCTTGACGATGCCGAGGATGCGCTCGCGCGAGGCGAGGATCTCGAGATAGTCGGCGATCTCGGCGGCGAGCTTGTTCAGCTCCTCGGCGATCTCGTCGCGGCCGAGCGCGGTCAGGCGCTGCAGACGCAGATCGAGGATGGCGCGGGCCTGCTCTTCCGACAGGCGATAGGTGCCGTCCTCGGCGACCACGTGGCGCGGATCGGCGATCAGCGCGATCAGCGGCGCCATGTCCTTCGCCGGCCAGTCGCGCTCCATCAACTGGGCACGCGCCGTCGCCGGATCGGGAGCGGCGCGGATCAGGCGGATGACCTCGTCGATGTTGGCGACCGCGATGGCGAGGCCGACCAACACGTGGGCGCGATCGCGCGCCTTGCCGAGCAGGAAGCGCGTGCGCCGGCCGATCACCTCCTCGCGGAAGGCGACGAAGGCGACGAGCATGTCCTTCAGATTCATCAACATCGGCCGGCCGCCGTTGAGGGCGACCATGTTGCAGCCGAAGGTCGATTGCAGCTGGGTGAAGCGATAGAGCTGGTTCAGCACCACGTCGCTCATGGCGTCGCGCTTCAGCTCGATGACGACGCGATAGCCCTCGCGATCGGACTCGTCGCGCACCTCGGCGATGCCCTCGACCTTCTTCTCGCGGACCAGTTCGCCGATGCGCTCGACCATCGACGCCTTGTTCACCTGATACGGGATCTCGGTGATGACGATCGCCTCGCGGCCGCGGATGGTCTCGGTCTTGACCCGCCCGCGCATGGTGATCGAGCCGCGCCCGGTGGCATAGGCCGAACGGATGCCGGAGCGGCCGAGGATGATCGCCCCGGTCGGGAAGTCCGGCCCCGGCACGATCTCGGTCAGGTCCTCGACCGACATCTCCGGCCGTTCGATCAGCGCCACGGTGGCGTCGATCACTTCGCCGAGATTGTGCGGCGGGATGTTGGTCGCCATGCCGACGGCGATGCCGCCGGCGCCGTTGGCGAGCAGATTGGGGAAGCGCGCCGGCAGCACCGAGGGTTCCTTCTCGGTGTTGTCGTAGTTCGCCTGGAAGTCGACGGTGTCCTCGTCGATGTTCTCGAGCAGCTTGTGAGCCGGCTTGGCGAGGCGCACCTCGGTATATCGCATCGCCGCCGCGGCATCGCCGTCGACCGAGCCGAAGTTGCCCTGGCCGTCGACCAGGGTGAGGCGCATCGAGAAGTCCTGCGCCATGCGGACGAGCGCGTCGTAGACCGCCTGATCGCCGTGCGGATGATACTTACCGATGACGTCGCCGACGACGCGGGCCGACTTGCGATAGGCCTTGTTCCAGTCGTAGCCGTTCTCGTGCATCGAGAAGAGGATGCGCCGGTGCACCGGCTTCAGGCCGTCGCGCACGTCGGGAAGCGCGCGGGAGACGATCACACTCATGGCGTAATCGAGATAGCTGCGCTTCATCTCGTCGGCGATGGAGATCGGCTTGATGTCGGAGGGGTGATCCCCGCCGTGGGTCGTGTCGTCGCGGCCGGACAAATGCGGTCTCTCTTTCGCGGATTCGGGCGCCCTCGGGCGATCCGTCTCAATAGACGATTCCGCCCGCGAAAGCCAATCGCGATGCCCTCGCCACGGCGATCAGCGGGTAGATTTTCCGAGGTTTTTCGCGCTGTCGGGCGGTTCGCGCCCGGATCGCGCCGCCTCGTTCCGCGCCGTTCCCCACACCCGCATCGCAGCGCACTGGCATTCCGGCGCGGGAGCGGGCACTGTGGGCGGCGGACACCGCGGGTGAGCCATGCTCGACTATCTTCTGGAAGCCTTCGTCACGCTCTTCGTCACCGTCGACCCGCTCGGGCTGGCGCCGCTGTTCATCGGCCTGACCGCCGGGTTGAGCGCCGCCGACAGGCGCCGGATCGCGGTGCGCGCCACCTCGATCGCCGCGGTGATCCTGCTGTTCTTCGCCTTCGCCGGCGGCAAGCTTCTGTCGCTGATGGGGATCTCGCTCGCCGCCTTCCGCATCGCCGGCGGCCTGCTGCTGTTCTCCACCGCCTTCCAGATGGTGTTCTCGCAGAAGGAGCCGCGCGACAAGTCGGACGCCGATCGCGCCGTCGGCGTCGATCACGTCCGCGACATCGCCGCCTTCCCGCTGGCGATCCCGCTGCTCGCCGGCCCCGGCGCCATCTCCGCCACCATCCTCGCCGCCACCAAGGCGCCGACCTGGATGCATCTCGCCGGCTTCCTCGGCCTCGTCGCCGCGGTGCTGGCGATCAGCCTGATGGTCTTCCTGCTGGCCGATCCGATCGACCGGCGCATCGGCGAAACCGGGCGCGTCGTCATCGGCCGCCTGCTCGGCCTGCTCCTCGCCGCCCTCGCCGTCCAGTTCGTCGCCGACGGCGTCAAGGCGATCATGACCACGTGACACGCGGTACGAACGCCGGCCTCCCGCCCGCCGCGCACGGCGCCGCGGCACCGAGAGGCGCGACGGCCGATGCGGCTCTCACGTCTCGCGGTTTGCCGATCCCTGCGGCCCCGAACGTCTCGAGCCGCCTCTCGTCCGACCGCTCCGTCCCCCCTCAGAACGGGATCTCGTCGTCCATGTCGGCGGACGGCGGCGGATTGTTGAAACCGCCGGAGCGCTGCCCGCCCCCGCCGCCGCCCGAGCGCGCCTGCGACCCGCCGCCACCACCGTAGCCGCCGCGACCGCCGCCGCCGCCCCGGCCGTAGCCGCCACCGAAGTCGTCGCCGCCACCACCGAAGTCGTCGCCACCACCGGCGCCGCCGCGGCCGCCGCCGGGGCTGTCGAGCATGGTCAGCGTCGAGTTGAAGCCCTGCAGCACCACCTCGGTCGAATAGCGCTTCTGGCCCTGCTGGTCCTCCCACTCGCGGGTCTGCAGCGCGCCCTCGATGTAGACCTTCATGCCCTTCTTCAGATACTGCTCGCAGACCTTGGCGAGACCCTCGTTGAAGATCACCACCCGGTGCCACTCGGTCTTCTCGCGCCGTTCGCCGGAGTTGCGGTCGCGCCAGCTCTCGGAGGTGGCGATGCGCAGGTTGACGATCGGCCGGCCGTCCTGGGTCCGGCGGATCTCCGGATCGGCGCCGAGATTGCCGACGAGAATGACCTTGTTCACGCTGCCCGACATGTCGTCCTCCCGACCGCGCCCACCGGCGGGTCCGTCATCCGGCCACCCCACCCGGCGGCCGCCTTCCTGTCTCCCGACGCCCCTACCCCTCGTGGCCGAGAGGCACGGAATCGCCGATCTTCCCACAAGCTCTAGACCCTCCCTCCGTCGGCGGCGACGCGACCGGCGGTCCGAAACGCCGCCGCGAGACGTTCTCCACAGGCTTGTCCACAGCCCCGGCCCGCAACGCTTCCCCGCGCCCACCGCGAAGCTCCTCGAGCTAACATGCCGCCGGCGCGAAGGCGGCCGGGACCGCTTGCCTTTGTTCCTCTTATGTTCTATTCGATGAACCACGACGGCGCAAGCCCGGATTCGGGAGCCCGGCGCGGAACGACGCGAGGCCGAAGCGCACCAGCGCGGCGACCGATCGCGAGGATCGCGGAGACGAAATGACGGACCGGTCGAGCGAGGCGAAGATCTCCGCCTCCGAACGCGAAGCGGCGGCGATCGCCACCCGGCGGCTGTTCGAGCACGCCCAGAAGACGATCTCGATCCGCGGCGCGCGCGAGCACAATCTCAAGAACGTCGACCTCGACCTGCCGCGCGACAGTCTCGTCGTCATGACCGGCCTCTCCGGCTCGGGCAAATCGTCGCTCGCCTTCGACACCATCTACGCCGAGGGCCAGCGCCGCTACGTCGAGAGCCTCTCGGCCTACGCCCGCCAGTTCCTCGAGATGATGCAGAAGCCCGACGTCGACCAGATCGACGGCCTCTCGCCGGCGATCTCGATCGAGCAGAAGACGACGTCGAAGAACCCGCGCTCCACCGTCGGCACGGTGACCGAGATCTACGACTACATGCGCCTGCTCTTCGCCCGCATCGGTGTACCCTATTCGCCGGCGACCGGCCTGCCGATCGAGAGCCAGACCGTCTCCCTGATGGTCGACAAGGTGCTGGCCCTGCCCGAGCGCACCCGCCTCTTCCTGCTCGCCCCCGTGGTGCGCGGCCGAAAGGGCGAATATCGCAAGGAACTCATGGAGTTCCAGAAGAAGGGCTTCCAGCGCGTCAAGGTCGACGGCACCTTCTACGAGATCGCCGACGCCCCGGCGCTCGACAAGAAGCTGAAGCACGACATCGAAGTGGTGGTCGACCGCATCGCCGTCCGCCCCGACCTCGGCACCCGCCTCGCCGATAGTTTCGAGACCGCGCTGAAGCTCGCCGACGGCATCGCCTTCATCGAATACGCCGACGAGACGGAGGCCGACGGCTCGCCGAAGCGCATCGTCTTTTCGGAAAAATTCGCCTGCCCGGTCTCCGGCTTCACCATCGCCGAGATCGAGCCGCGGCTCTTCTCCTTCAACAACCCCTTCGGCGCCTGTCCGACCTGCGGCGGCCTCGGCTCGGAACAGAAGATCGACCCGGAGCTGGTCGTCCCCGATCCGTCGCTGTCGCTGAAGAAGGGCGCCGTCGCGCCCTGGGCGAAGTCGACCTCGCCCTTCTACATGCAGACGCTCGAGGCGCTCGCCGCCCACTACGGCTTCTCGATGACCAAGCCGTGGAAGGACCTTCCGCAGGAGGGGCGCGACGCCATCCTCTACGGCACCGGCCGCACCGCGATCGAATTCGCCTACGACGACGGTCTCCGGCATCACAAGACGCGCAAGACCTTCGAGGGCCTGATCCCGAACTTCGAGCGGCGCTGGCGCGAGACCGAGAGCGAATGGTCGCGCGAGGAGATCGAGCGCTATTTCGCCACCACGCCGTGCCGTGATTGCGCCGGCCATCGCCTCAAGCCCGAGGCGCTGGCGGTGAAGATCGACACCCTCCACATCGGCGAAGTCGCCGAGATGTCGATCCGCAAGGCGCTGCCGTGGTTCAGCGGGCTCCCCGACCGCCTGACGGGAAAGCAGAACGAAATCGCGGTGCGCATCCTCAAGGAGATCCGCGAGCGCTTGCAGTTCCTCGACGACGTCGGCCTCGAATACCTGACGCTCGCCCGTAACTCCGGCACGCTCTCCGGCGGCGAGAGCCAGCGCATCCGCCTGGCGAGCCAGATCGGCTCGGGCCTCACCGGTGTGCTCTACGTCCTCGACGAACCGTCGATCGGCCTGCATCAGCGCGACAACGCCCGCCTCCTCGACACGCTGAAACACCTGCGCGACCTCGGCAACACGGTGATCGTCGTCGAACATGACGAGGACGCCATCCTCACGGCGGATTACGTCGTCGACGTCGGCCCCGGCGCCGGCATCCACGGCGGCCACGTCGTCGCTCGAGGAACTCCCGCCGAGGTCATGGCGAACCCGGATTCGCTCACCGGGAAATATCTCTCCGGCGCCCTCGCCGTGGCGGTGCCGAAGAAGCGCCGGCGCATCGACAAGGGCCGGGCGTTGAAGGTCGTCGGCGCCCGCGGCAACAATCTGAAGTCCGTCACCGCCGAGATCCCGCTCGGCGTCTTCACCTGCGTCACCGGCGTCTCCGGCGGCGGCAAGTCGACCTTCCTGATCGACACGCTGTTCCGCGCCGTGTCGCGCAAGCTCAACAATTCCAAGGAGAATCCGGCGCCGCACGAGCGCATCGAAGGGCTCGAGTTCATCGACAAGGTGATCGACATCGACCAGTCGCCGATCGGCCGCACGCCGCGATCCAACCCCGCGACCTACACCGGCGCCTTCACCCCGATCCGCGAGTGGTTCGCCGGCCTGCCGGAGGCCAAGGCGCGCGGCTACGAGCCGGGCCGCTTCTCCTTCAACGTCAAGGGCGGGCGCTGCGAGGCATGTCAGGGCGACGGCGTCATCAAGATCGAGATGCACTTCCTGCCCGACGTCTACGTCACCTGCGACACCTGCAAGGGCAAACGCTACAATCGCGAGACCCTCGAGGTGCTGTTCAAGGGTCGCTCGATCGCCGACGTGCTCGACATGACGGTGGACGAGGGCGTCGACTTCTTCGCCGCCGTGCCGGCGATCCGCGACAAGCTCGTCACCCTCTCCCAGGTCGGCCTCGGCTACATCCACATCGGCCAACAGGCGACGACGCTGTCCGGCGGCGAGGCGCAGCGCGTCAAACTGTCGAAGGAACTGGCCCGCCGCTCGACCGGCAAGACGCTCTACATCCTCGACGAGCCGACCACCGGCCTGCACTTCCACGACGTCGCCAAACTGCTCGAGGTGCTGCACGAATTGGTCGACCAGGGCAACACCGTGGTGGTGATCGAGCACAATCTCGAGGTGATCAAGACCGCCGATTGGATCCTCGATCTCGGCCCCGAGGGCGGCGACGGCGGCGGCGAGATCGTCGCGGCCGGCCGTCCCGAGGACGTGGTGAAGGAGCCGCGCAGCCACACCGGCCGCTTCCTCGCCGAACTGTTGGCCCGCCGCCCGCAGTCGATCGGCTGATGTCGGCGCCGGGCGACGCCACGCCAGGACCGGCCTCCACGGATCGGTGCCGGCCATGCGTCCGGAGAAGTCTCGTGATCACAGACCGCTTCTTTTTGCATGCTCGACATGCGGTCGAGCTGCTGTGTAGGACAGCGAACTTGTCCTATCTGGAGACATGGAACGGTTCGAACGTTTCGCTGGCCGCGTGATCCCTCCCGACGCGACCGGATCTTGAAACGGACCCGTCGATCGGACCGGGGATACCCTCCCCGATCGGCCGTTCGCCCATCCGCTCTGCGGATGGCGGCTCGGAGCGCGTATCTCCTCCCCCGCGCCCGAGCGACCCGGACGAGCCTCCTCCCGGTTCGTCCCGGTTTTTCGAACGCCCGCCGGCTCCTCCCGCCGGCGGGCGTTTCGATTCACACCAGAGGCGGGAGGTCCCGGACCGAGACCGAATGGCGGCCCGTCGACGGAGCGCCGTAGCGGCGTCGCGCGCTTTCCGCCCGGGTTCAGTCGGTCGGATCGACGTAGGCGAGCGAGAACCACTTCTCCAGCGGCATGATGTCGATGCGATCGCCGCTGTCGCGCATCCAGCTGTCGGCGACCCAGTCGATGTCGGTGGTCTTGTCGGTCATCACCGCCGTGGCGTGGGCATAGAGGAAGGCGCCGCGTGATTCCGGCCGCCGGACGCGGTGATGCCGCAGAAGTCCGTTCCCCTCGAGCCAGGTGAGCAGCGTCGTGGTGTTGGTCGCCTCGTCGATGCAGTCGGTCTGCCCCGGCTTGTGGGCGTCCTTCAATTCGGAGCCGCGATGGTCGGGCGGCGCGCCGATGACGCTGTCCGCCTTCTTCTCCCACCACTGATCGGCGAGATTGATCGCCACGCGCTCGTCCGCCGGCGACGCCTTGTGCCCGTCGAAGATCTTCTTCAGATGGGCGATGTCCGCCTCACCGAACGGAATGGTCGTCTTGAACTCGCAGCCGAAGCCGTGACAGTAGGGCAGATGGTCGCTCGCCGGCAGGGCGATGCCGCGCTCCCGCGCCCAACTCTTGGCCTCGTCCGAAATGCCGCTGCGCACATCGTCCCGACCGCCCCCGCGCACCGAGCCGGTCGCGATCGGATCGACCTCGGAGGTCAGCGCCACCTTGGGCTTCTCCTCCTTGCCGTCGGACTTACACCCGGCGAGCCCGAAGCCGGCCACCAGGATCGCCAGGAATGCCGCGCGCATGGATACCTCTCGGACTGGAGCGAATCGGTCGATCACGGCTTCCCATTAAATAGCTTCTCCACAGTCGTTCCACAGGCAATATCTGCCCAGTGGCGGCGGAAAACCGCCGCGGTTCGCGCCTCGCCCGTGGGGCGGCGAGACGGCCGCACGGACCGATCCGCGCCGCCGTCCACGGCCGCGGTCGGCGCGGGCGGACGCGAAAATCCGCTTCGCTCCCGCGCCCGCGGATGCTAACCGGAGCGGCATGATCGACACCTCCAAGTCCCCCTCGCCCGTCCACGTCGTCGGCGGCGGCCTCGCCGGCTCGGAAGCCGCCTGGGCGCTCGCCGGCCGCGGCGTCCCCGTCGTCCTCCACGAGATGCGCCCGGTGCGTGGCACCGAAGCGCACCGGACCGATCGGCTGGGCGAACTCGTCTGCTCCAACTCGCTGCGCTCCGACGACGCCGAGACCAACGCGGTCGGCGTCCTCCATGCCGAGTTGCGAGCCTGCGGCTCGATCGTCATGGCCGCCGCCGACGCCCATCAGGTGCCGGCCGGCGGCGCGCTCGCCGTCGATCGCGAGGCCTTCGCCGCCGCGATCACCGAGGCGCTCGAGCGCCATCCGCTGATCGAGATCCGCCGCGAGGAGATCGCCGGCCTGCCCGACGCCGCCTGGGACAGCGTCGTCGTCGCCACCGGCCCCCTCACCTCGCCGGCGCTCGCCGCGGCCGTCGCCGCCCTCACCGGCGAGAAGGAGCTGGCCTTCTTCGACGCCATCGCCCCGATCGTCCATTTCGACAGTATCGACATGGGCAAGGCGTGGATGCAGTCGCGCTACGACAAGGCCGGCCCCGGCGGCACCGGCGCCGACTACCTCAACTGCCCGATGAACCGCGAGGAATACGAAGCCTTCGTCGACGCGCTCATCACCGGCGACAAGGTCTCCTTCAAGGACTGGGAGGCGACGACGCCCTATTTCGACGGTTGCCTGCCGGTCGAGGTGATGGCCGAGCGCGGCCGCGAGACGCTCCGCCACGGCCCGATGAAGCCGGTCGGCCTCACCGACCCGCGCAACCCGACGGTCAAGCCCCACGCCATCGTCCAACTGCGCCAGGACAACGCCTTCGGCACGCTGTGGAACCTCGTCGGCTTCCAGACCAAGCTGAAGCACGGCGAGCAGGTTCGGGTGTTCCGCATGATCCCCGGGCTCGAGAACGCCGAGTTCGCCCGGCTCGGCGGCCTCCACCGCAACACCTACCTGAACTCGCCGAAGCTGCTCGATGCGTCTCTGCGGCTGAAGTCCGAGCCGCGGCTGCGCTTCGCCGGCCAGATCACCGGCTGCGAGGGTTATGTCGAGAGCGCCGCCATCGGCCATCTCGCCGGGCGCTTCGCCGCCGCCGACCGTCTCGGCCGCGCCCCCCTGCCGCCGCCGACGACGACCGCCATGGGCGCGCTGCTCGGCCACATCACCGGCGGCCACCTCGCCGAGAGCGGCGAGGAAGCCGCCGGCGGCCGGCCGCGCGCCTTCCAGCCGATGAACGTCAACTTCGGCCTCTTTCCGCCGATCGAGGCGCCGAAGACCAAGGACGGCCGCCGCCTGCGCGGCTCCGAGAAGACGGTGGAAAAGAAGCGCGCCATGGCCGCCCGCGCCCGCGCCGATCTCGCCGCCTGGAACGCCGCCGAAGCGCAGACGTGACGCGATCGCCGACCGCGGCGGACCCGGCGGCGTTCGGCGGCGCCGTTTCATACCAGCCGGATGAATTTCTGACTCGTGGGGGATTTTCACGAAGGCGCGAAG
>NZ_DAIPZB010000032.1:0-56325 GCF_036782435.1 Pinisolibacter sp.
GCATCAAATCAACATGATGGTCCAACCGCGCACAGGTCTCCTCATACCATCGGCCGTTGGAAATGACCGATGGTGTTCCAGACGCGAATTTCTCATGCCTCTGACGCAAATGAGAAATTCGCGTGTGTTCGAAGGCCGGGTGCGTCAGCACCTTCGGCCTCTGGTATCAGCCCCGCCCCCGCGCCACCTCTTCGACGAGATCGGCGAGCCGCGCCACCGCGTCGGCCTTGCCGGCGGCCTTGGCCGCATTCGCGGCCTCCGCCAATTGCTCCGGGTCGGTCATCGCTTTCCCGAGTTCCTCGGCGAGCCGCTCCGGCGTCAACTCGTCCTGGCGGATCGGCCAAGCGCCGCCGGCGGCCTCCAGCACCGCGGCGTTGGCCGCCTGATCGTGATCGAGGGCGCCGGGAAACGGCACCAGGATCGCCGGACGACCGATCACCGCCAATTCGCCGACGCTCGATGCGCCGGATCGGCACACCACCAGATGCGCCGCGGCGATGCGCGCCGGCAGATCGACGAAGAACGGCGCCACCTCCGCCTCGACGCCCAGCCGCGCGTAGGCCGCCTTCACCGCCTCCGCGTCCTCGGCCCGTGCCTGTTGGACGAGACGGAGCCGCGCCCTGGACGCCGGATCGAGCTTCTCGATCGCCGGCGGCAGCGCTTCCGAAAAGAACCGCGCCCCCTGGCTGCCGCCGAAGACCAGCAGTCGAAAGTCGCCGTCGGGCGTCGGCGTCGCGTAGGGCACTCGTGACGCCGAGATCACCATGTCGCGCACCGGATTGCCGGTGTGCACCGCCTTGGCGCCGTCCGCCCCCATCATCCGCGTGCCCGGGAACGACAGCGCGATGCGCGTGACGCGCTTCGCCAGTGCCCGGTTGGCGCGCCCCATCACCGCGTTCTGCTCGTGCAGGACGGTCGGCACACCGCGCAGCTGCGCCGCGATCATCGGGGGGAAGGTCGGGTAGCCGCCGAAGCCGACCACCGCATCGGGACGGATCCGACCGATCAGACGAAACGCCTGCCACGTGCCCCGAGCCAGCGTCGCCACGGTGCGGGCGAGCGAGATCGGATCGCGCCCCTTGAAGGTGGCCGAGTGGATGATGTCGATCGCCCGGGCCGGAAAGGCGCGGCCGTATTTGTCGGCACGCTCGTCGGTGGCGAGTTCCACGGCATGGCCGCGGCGACCCAGTTCGGCGGCGAGCGACTCGGCTGGGAAGAGATGGCCGCCGGTTCCCCCGGCGGCGAGCAGGATGGTGAGGCTCATGGGTCGCGTCCCCCGTGGGGCTCCGATATCAACTGAGCGGATGAAGTTCCGACCGGTTCGGAACGTCATCCGCGAAGGCGAGCCCGAACGGGCGGCGGCCGGTCGGGCCGTAATTCCAAAGGCCGAAGGTGCTGACGCACCCGGCCTTCGAACACACGCGAATTTCTCATTTGCGTCAGAGGCATGAGAAATTCGCGTCAGGAATACCATCGGTCATTTTCACTGGCCGATGGTAACGCTCACGAATTTCGGACGAGTCCGGAATTCGTGAGCCCGGTATCAGACCGCGTGCGGCGTCGCTCCGATGCCGCTCTCCATCGCCTCCAACCGGATCGGCGCGGCGAAGCGCGTCGCCTGCGGCCGACGGCGGGTCAGCGCCAAGAGGCAACCCATCTCGAACGCCGTGGCGATCAGCGACGAGCCGCCGTAGGAGATGAACGGCAGCGTCATGCCCTTGGCCGGCATCAGCTGCAGGTTCACCGCGACGTTGATGCCCGACTGCACGCCGATCAGCACGACGAGGCCGACCACGGCATAGCGGATGAAGGGCTCGTCCTCGCGCATGGCGTGCGAGAGGCCGCGGAAGACGATCCAGGCGAAGATCGCCACCACCAGGGCGCACATGATCAGCCCGTATTCCTCGCCGATGACGGCGAAGATGTAGTCGGTGTGGCTGTCGGGAAGCAGGCGCTTCACCGTGCCCTCGCCCGGGCCGCGGCCGAACCAGCCGCCGTTGAGGAAGCTGTCGTGCGCCTGCTGCGCCTGATAGCCGTCGGCGGTCATGTGGCCGCCCTTGGCCGAGCCCTGCTTGTCGAAGAAGCGATTGATGCGGGCGTGGACGTGCGGCACGAAGGTGTAGGCCGCCCACACGCCGACGACACCGGCGCCGCCGAGGCCGACGATCCACCACAGCGACATGCCGGCGACGAAGAACACCGCGACCCATGCCGCCGAGGCGAGGATCGTCTGGCCGATGTCCGGCTGGGCGACGAGCAGCGCCGCGACGACGATGAACAGCAGGATGGCGAGCGCGTTGCCGGGAACGTTGAGATCCCGCCGCGTCTGGTTCTCCGCGAAGAACCACGCCGCCAGGATGACGAAGGCCGGCTTGACGAACTCCGACGGCTGCACCGA
Organism: Pinisolibacter sp.; assembly: GCF_036782435.1. Lineage (NCBI taxonomy): Bacteria > Pseudomonadati > Pseudomonadota > Alphaproteobacteria > Hyphomicrobiales > Ancalomicrobiaceae > Pinisolibacter > Pinisolibacter sp. The sequence goes on from NZ_DAIPZB010000032.1 coordinate 2,399, forward strand.
GACGCCGAGGAGATTGATCCAGCGCCGCGCGCCCTTGACCTCCTGGCCGAAGAACAGCACCGCCACCAGCATCACCAGTGACGCGGCGAAGACGAGGAGCGCCGCCCGGCGGATCCCGCGCGGCGTGAGGAACGAGACGCCGAACAGCACCGGCAGGGCCAGCACGAAGAAGGCTGTGTGGCGCTTGACGAAGTGGAAGCTGTCGGAGGCGCCGATGCGCTCGGCCACCACCGGCGAGGCGGCGAAGGAGAAGACCACCCCGGCGACCATCAGCACCACCGCAGCGGCGATCAGCGTCCGGTCGACCGTCCACCACCAGGATGCGAAGAGAGAACGATCGGTACGGTTCATGGCCCCACCCTTTCGAGTCCCGGGATCGCCCTCACCAGGGTACGGAAGTGATCGCCCCTGACCTCGAAGTTCTTGAACTGGTCGTAGGACGCGCAGGCCGGCGACAGGAGCACCACCGGCTCCCCCGCCCCGTCGGCCGCCGCATCCGCCGCCGCGAGTTCGAGCGCCCGCTCGATCGTGCCGGCGCGCTCGAAGGGCACGCGGCCCTCCAGCGTCGCGGCGAACTCGTCGCTCGCCGCCCCGATCAGATAGGCCTTGGCGATGCGGTCGAAGAAGCCGTCGAGCGAGGTGATGCCGCCCGACTTCGGCTTGCCGCCGGCGATCCAGTAGATGCGCTCGAAACTGGCCAGCGCCTGGGCGGTGGAATCGGCGTTGGTCGCCTTGGAGTCGTTGACGAACAGTACCCGCCCCTTGCGGCCGACCTGCTCCATGCGATGGGCGAGGCCGGGGAAGGTGGCGAGACCCGCCGCGATCGCGTCCGGGGGCAGACCGAGCGACCGGCAGGCCGCCACCGCGGCGCAGGCGTTCTGAGCGTTGTGGCGGCCGCGCAACGAGCCGATACCGGCGAGGTCGGCGATGATCGTCTCCACGCCCGCCTTCGCCTCGACGATCGTCGTGCCGCGCGCGAAGACGCCGTCGGCGAGCTCGCGCGTCGCCGAGATGCGGACGACGACGTGGCTCTCCGCCTCGATGCGGTTCGCGATCTCCGCCGACAGCGGATCGTCGACGCCGATCACCGCCGTTCCCGCCGCCTCGACCAGCCGCTCCTTGATGGCCGCGTAGTTCGCCATGGTGCCGTGGCGATCGAGGTGGTCCTCGGAGAGGTTGGTCAGGATGCCGACCGTCGGATCGAGGCTCGGCGCCAGATCGATCTGGAACGACGAACACTCGACCACATAGGTGCGCTCCGAACCGAGCGGGTCGAGCGACAGCACCGCCCGGCCGATGTTGCCGCCCATCTGGCTGTCGCGCCCGGCCGAGCGCAGGAGATGATCGATCAGCGCCGTCGTCGTCGACTTGCCGTTGGTGCCGGTGATCGCCACGAAGGGCGCGGTCGGTGAGGCACGACGCCGCTGGCGGGCGAAGAGTTCGACGTCGCCGATGATCGGCACGTAGGCCGAGCGCGCCATCCGTACCGTCCAATGCGGCTCGGGATGGGTGAGCGGCACACCCGGCGCCAACACCAGCGCCTCGACCTCACGCCAGGTGATCTCGGCGAGCGACACCACCTCGAGGCCGCGCTTCGCCGCCTCGGCTCGCGGCCCTTCGGCATCGTCCCACACGCGCAGATGCGCACCGCCGGCGGCGAGCGCTTCGGCCGTGGCGAGACCGGAGCCGCCGAGCCCGAACAGCGCCACGGCGCGATCCTCGAAGATGTCGACCGCGATCATCGCCTCACCTCAACTTCAGCGTCGCCAGCCCGATCAGGGCGAGGACGACGGCGATGATCCAGAAGCGGATGACGACCTGCGGCTCCTTCCAACCTAGCTGTTCGAAGTGGTGGTGGATCGGCGCCATCTTGAAGACGCGCTTGCCGGTGAGCTTGAAGCTCGCCACCTGGATGATCACCGACATCGCCTCGAGCACGAAGAGACCGCCGACGATGCCGAGCACGATCTCGTGCTTGACCGCCACCGCGACCGACCCGAGCAGGCCGCCGAGCGCCAGCGAACCGGTGTCGCCCATGAAGATCGCCGCCGGCGGCGCGTTGAACCACAGGAAGCCGAGCCCCGCCCCGACCACGGCGCCGAGCACCACGGAGAGTTCACCGGCACCGGGCACGTGGTTGATGCCGAGATAGGCGGAATAGTCGACGCGGCCGGTGAGATAGGCGATCGCCGCGAAGGTCGCCGCCGCGATCATCACCGGCACGATGGCGAGGCCGTCGAGCCCGTCGGTGAGGTTCACCGCATTGCCGAAGGAAACCACGACGAAGGCGCCGAAGACGATGAAGAACCAGCCGAGGTCGATGAAGAAGTCCTTGAAGAAAGGAAAGGCGACCGCCGTCGGGTGCGCGCCGCGGGCCATCCACACCATCACCGACACGGCGATGCCGGCGATGATGAATTCGAGCGCCAGACGCTGCTTGCCCGAGAAGCCCTTGTGGCTCTGTTTGGTGACCTTGAGATAGTCGTCCCAGAAGCCGATGGCGCCGAAGCCGAGCGTCACCGCGGTCACCGCCAACACGTAGATGTTGGAGAGGTTGGCCCACAACAGCGTCGAGAACAGGAAGCCCGACAGGATCATCAGCCCGCCCATGGTGGGCGTGCCCTTCTTGGTCAGGAGATGCGAGGCCGGCCCGTCCTCGCGGATCGGCTGGCCCTTGCCCTGCTTGACCTTGAGCGTGGCGATGATCGCCGGCCCGAACATGAAGACGAAGAGGAGCGCCGTCAGGATCGCCCCGCCGGTTCGGAAGCTCTGATAACGGAAGAGATTGAAGAGAATGAACCGGTCGGAGAGTTCCCCGAGAACGTAGAGCATCGGTCGGCCTCTCCGTCAGGCGTCTTCCGCGAGGGCGCGGGTGGAGGAAAAACGGGACTTCAGGGTCTCGACCACCGGTCCCATGCGGCTGCCGTTCGATCCCTTGACCATCAGCGCGTCGCCCGGGCGGATCGCCGCGACGAGTTTCGGCTCGAGCTCGGCGGCGGTCGGCGTCCAGGCGCCCTGAAGGTCGGTCGGCAGGGCGCGCCACAACGCGTGCATCAGCGGACCGGCGAGGAAGACGCGGTCGACCCGCGCCGCTCGCAGCGCCTCGGCGAGACCGGCGTGCAGTGCCTCGCCCTGCGTCCCCAGTTCCAGCATGTCGCCGAGCACCGCGATGCGCCGGCCTTCGAGCCCCACCGGCGTGTGGGCGAGCAGGTCGATCGCCGCGCGCATCGACGCCGGATTGGCGTTGTAGCTCTCGTCGATCAGCACCGCCTCGCCGTGTCCGAGATGCAGCGTGTGACGTTCACCGCGCCCTTTGGGCGGCGCCATGTCGCCGAGCGCCAGACCGGCCAGAGCGAGGTCGGCGCCGGCGAGCGCCGCCGAGGCCAGCACCGCCAGCGAATTCTTCACGACGTGCATGCCCGGTGCGCCGATCTTGTAGGTGATCGCCTCGCCGAGGACCGTCGCCATCACGGTGGAATTGTCGGCCTGCAGCGAGGCGCGTTCGAGATGCGCCTCGAACCCCTCGCCGATGCCGAAGCGGACGACGCGGGCCCCCTCGGCGCGCGCCGCATCGACCAGGATCCCGGCTTGCGGCACGTCGCCGTCGACGACCGCCGCACCCTCGGGCTCGAGGCCGGAGAAGATCTCCGCCTTCGCCTCGGCGATCGCCTCGACGTCGCGAAAGAACTCGAGATGCACCGGCGCCACGGTGGTCACCACGGCGACGTGCGGCCGCACCATGGCGGTGAGCGGCGTGATCTCGCCGGCGTGGTTCATGCCGATCTCGAAGATGCCGTAGGCGCAATCGGCCGGCATCCGGGCGAGGGTGAGCGGCACGCCCCAATGATTGTTGTAGGAGGCGACCGACGCGTGGGTCTTGCCCTGGGCCGCGAGCACATGGCGCAGCGCCTCCTTGGTCGAGGTCTTGCCGACCGAGCCGGTCACCGCGACGATGCGCGCCGAGGTCCGCGCCCGCGCCGCCCGGGCGAGCCGGCGCAGCGCCTCGAACACGTCGTCGACCACCACGAAACGGCCGTCCGCCGGCAACGCCCCGAGCTTCGCCTCGGAGACGACGCAGAGGCTCGCGCCGCGCTGCAACGCCACCTCGACGAAGTCGTGGCCGTCGCGGGCGTCGCCGACGATGGCGAAGAACGCCTCGCCGTCGCCGATCGTCCGGCTGTCGATCGAGATGCCGGTGATCGCCGCGCCGGGCGAACCGACGACCCGTCCGGCCGTGGCGGCGACGAGATCGGCGAGGGTCCAGAGCGGGGCGGTCATCGGCGAAGATCCTCGAGGGCGGCGGCCACGGAGTCGTGGTCCGAGAAGGGCAACGTCGTCTTGCCGACGATCTGGCCCGTTTCATGGCCTTTGCCGGCGACGACCAACACGTCCCCCGCTTCGAGCATCGCCACCGCTTCCCGGATCGCCCGACCACGATCGCCGATCTCGATCGCGCCCGGCGCCGCCGCGAGGATCCGCCGGCGGATCTCCGCCGGATCTTCCGAACGCGGATTGTCGTCGGTGACGATCGCCACGTCGGCGAGCCGGGTGGCGATCTCGCCCATGATCGGCCGCTTGCCCGGATCACGGTCGCCGCCGCAGCCGAAGACGACGATCAGCCGCCGCTCGGTATAGGGGCGCAACGCCTCGAGCACCTTCTCCAGCGCATCGGGCTTGTGGGCGTAGTCGACGAAGGCCGGCGCCCCCGCCGCCGTCGCCCCGACGAGATCGAGCCGTCCCGGCGCACCCTCGAGATGGTCGAGCGCCGCGAGCGCCGCCTCGACCGGCAGGCCGGTGACGATGGCGAGGCCGCTCGCGACCAGCGCGTTGGAGACCTGGAAGGTGCCGAGGAGCGGCAATCGGACGGTGTGGGTCGCCCCCGCCGCTTCGACGGTCAGCACCTGCCTGCCGGCTTCGGCTTCGACCCCGACGAGCCGCAGGTCGGCGCCGTTGCGCCCCACCTCGAACACCCGCCGCCTCGCGGCGCGCGCCCGTTCCGCCGCCCGTAGGCCGTCGGCGGTGTCCATCTCGACGACCACCGGCCCACCGACGGGAACCAGATCCTCGAACAGGCGCATCTTGGAATCGAAATAGTGTTCGACCGTCGGGTGGTAGTCGAGGTGGTCGCGCGACAGATTGGTGAAGGCCCCGGCGGCGACGCGGACGCCGTCGAGCCGGTGCTGGTCGAGCCCGTGCGACGACGCCTCCAGCGCCACGTGGGTGACGCCCTCGTGCGCCAGCATGGCGAGATCGCGGGCCAGATCGACCGGGTCGGGCGTGGTCAGCGAACCGTAGGCGGCGCCGTCCGGTTTGACGATGCCGATGGTGCCGATCGACGCCGCGGCGAGCCCCTGGTGTGCCCAGATCTGGCGGACGAAGGCGGCAACCGAGGTCTTGCCCGAGGTTCCGGTCACCGCGACGATGGTCGCCGGTTGGTCGGCGAAGACGCGCGCCGCGACCAGCGCCAGCGCCCGGCGCGGATCGTCCGTGGTGACGACCGGCACGCCGACGTCGCCGAGTTTCGCGTCGCGACCGGCGAGGATCGCCACGGCGCCCTTGTCCACGGCCTGCGCCGCATAGGTCGCGCCGTCGGCCTTCGTCCCGGCGAGCGCCGCGAACAGGAACCCCGGCCGGACCTTGCGGCTGTCGGCGGTGACGCCGACGACCTCGGGGTCCGCGGCGGTGACGCCGACGACCTCGGGGTCCGCGCCCCCGATCTCCGCGACGATCCCTCGGGTGAGTTCCCTGAGGCGCATGAACCAGAACCCCGTTCATCCCGTCCGTCGCGGCCGCGGCCGGCGGACGAGTTCAGTTGGAAGCGACCGTGGGCTTGCCCTGGTCGTATCGCGGCATCACCCCCAGGATGGGCGCGATGCGACGGATGATGGCGCCGACCGTCGGCGCCGTGTTGAGGCCCGCGGTGGCGGCGCCGACGTCCTTTTCCGCCTTGGGCTCGTCGAGCACCACCAGCACGACGAACTGCGGGTCGTCCATCGGGAAGGCCGAGAGGTACGAGTTGAACCGCTTGTTGCCCGAATAGCGGCCGTTCTCGAGCTTTTCCGCCGTTCCGGTCTTGCCGCCGACGAGATAGCCGGGCACGTCCGCCTTCGAGCCGGAGCCACCCGATCCCGGCGTGTTGTTGAGCCGGAACAGGTAGCGCATCTTGTCGCTCGTCTCCGGCCGGATCACCCGGACCGCGATCTTCTCCGCCTCCTCGCGCGTCCGCTTGAAGAAGGTCGGCGAGATGAAGAACCCGCCGTTGACCACCGCCGCGCCGGCGACCGCGGTGTGCATCGGCGTCACCGAGATGCCGTGACCGAAGGCCTGGGTGGCGGTGGAGACCTCCGAAAGGCGTTTGGGATAGAGCGGCGCCGCGACTTCGGGAAGCTCGGTGTCGAGTTTCCTGTGGAAACCGATCTTGTCGAAGAAGGCGCTCTGCGCCTCCGGACCGACCTTCAGCGCCATCCGCGCCGAACCGATGTTCGACGAATAGATGAAGATCTCCGGCACGCTCAGCACCCGCCCCTTGGCGTGGAAGTCCGAGATCTTCTGCGAGCCGAAGTGGAGCGAGGCGGAAGCGTCGAAACTGTCGTTGAGACCGACCCTGCCGCTGTCGAGGGCGAAGGCCGAATTGAAGGTCTTGAACACCGACCCCATCTCGAACACGCCGGCGGTCGCCCGGTTCATGTTCTGCTTCTCGAGCGCCTGCTCGGGGTGGTTGGGATCGAAGTCGGGCAGCGACGACATCGCCAGCACTTCGCCGGTCTTGGCGTCGAGGACGATGCCGATCGCCGCCACCGCGTGGAAGCGCCGCATCGCGTCGGCGATCTCGTCGCGCACCACGTGCTGGACCCTGAGATCGAGCGACAGCCGCCGCGCCTTGAGGCCGCGATCGACGACCAGCCCGGTGGCGCGCAGATCGGCGAGCCCCATCTCGTGGTCGACGTATTTCTCCAGCCCCGAGATGCCCTGGTTGTCGACGTTGACCGTGCCGAGGACGTGACCGGCGAGCCCGGCGCCGGGATAGAAGCGCCGATTCTCCTCCATGAAGCCGATGCCGGGGATGCCGAGACGGAAGATCTTCTGTCGCTGCTGCTTGGTCACCTCGCGCTTCAGCCAGACGAACCCCGCCTTCGACGACAACCGCTTGCGGATGGTCTCGTCGTGCCGCATCTCGGGGATGACCGTGGCGAGCGCCTCGATCGCCTCGTCGACGTCGAGGATGCGCTTCGGCTCGGCGTAGAGCGAGGCCGACTTCACGTCGGTCGCCAGGACCTCGCCGTTGCGATCGAGCAGGTCGGGCCGCGCGGTGGAGACCTGCGAGCTGCCCGAGGCGAGCGCGTCGGAATGATCGTCGCTGGCGACGCCGAGATCGACGAGCCGCATCGCCACCGCGAAATAGACCGTCGCGAAGGTGAGGCCGGCGACGACGATGCGGCGACGCGACGCCGAGAGGTCGCGCACCGCCCGCGCTTCCGGGTGTTCGTGCTCTTCGGACTGCTCGGCGATGTCACTCATGGACACGAGACCTCACCGGTTGGCTTTCGCCGGCGACTGGGCCGGCACGGGGACGACGATCTTGGGAACCAACATCAACGGCGCGCCGGTGGCCGGCGCCGCCTTCGGCTTCGCCACGCTGCCGGTCGTCGCCGGTCCGTCGTTGCGGGTGCCGGGCAGACGATCGAGCAGCTTGCCGATGCCGGCGCTCTTCTCGCCGCCCTTCTCCGGCTGGGCGAGCTTCACCGAGCCCTTCGGCGTCGGCGTCGCCACCGGGGCCGGCGCATCGCCGCTCACCGCCGGCTTGAACGGAATGTCGTCGATCGTCGCGATCTGGGTCGGATCGAGCGGATCGAGTTCGAGATAGGAGTGGTAGCGCTCGACCAGATCCTGCAGACGCTTGGGCTGGTTGAGCAGGCTCCACTCCGCCTTCAGCGTGGCGATGACGTCGCGCTCGGCGTCGATCTTGCGGTTGATCTTCGCCACCCGCGCGGTCGCCCGCTCGGCCTCGTATTTGAAATCGTAGACGATCGCCGCGCCGACGAGCATCAGGATGACCAGCAGGATGTTGATGGTCCTGAGCATCAGCGCCCTCCCCGCCCGCGCGTCTCGACCCGCGGCAGGCCGAGTGCCTCCGCATCGATCGGCCGCGCCGGCGCACTCGTCCTGACCGCCGCCCGGAGCTTGGCCGAGCGCGCCCGCGGATTGCCGGCGATCTCCGCCTCGTCCGCCTCGTCGACGCCCCTGGTGAGGAGCTCGAACGTCGCCGGCGCCACCGTGGCGATCGGCGCGTGGCGCGAGCCGCCCGGCGCGAGCTTCGAACGATCGGCGAAGAAGCGCTTGACGATGCGGTCCTCGAGCGAATGGAAGGTGACGACCACCAGCCGCCCGCCCGGCTTCAGCACCCGTTCGGCGGCGGCGAGCGCCCGCACCAGTTCGCCGAGTTCGTCGTTGACGTGGATGCGCAGCGCCTGGAAGACGCGCGTCGCCGGATGGATCTCGTGTGGTTTGGCGCGGATCACACCCTCGATCAGCTTGGCCAACTGCCGCGTCGTGGTGAAGGGCGCCTCCTTGCGTGCCTCGACGATGGCGCGCGCCACCTGACCCGAGCGCTTCTCCTCGCCATAGGCCCAGAAGATGCGGGCGAGCATGCCGACGTCCGCCGTGTTGACCACGTCCGCCGCGGTCTCGCCGTCGTCGCCCATGCGCATGTCGAGCGGCCCGTCGAGGCGGAAGGAGAAGCCGCGTTCCGCCCGGTCGAGCTGCATCGAGGAAACGCCGATGTCGAGCACCACGCCGTCGACCGCGTCGATGCCGAGCGCCGCGACGTGCTCGTCGAGATCGCCGAAGACGCCGGGCACCAGGGTCAACCGTCCCTCGGACGCCTCGACCAGCGCCTGCCCCGCCGCGATCGCCGTCGGATCACGATCGATGGCGATCACTCGCGCGCCGCTCGCCAGAATCGCACGGGTGTAGCCGCCGGCACCGAAGGTGCCGTCGACGTGGGTTTCGCCCGGCTTCGGCGCCAGACGCTCGATCACCCGACGCAGGAGGACCGGCAGATGCGGCGCGGTCGCCTCGCTCATCGTCCCTCCTCCGCCGATCCGCCGCCGAGCCGCCGCTCTGCGACGCCCGTGCGAACCCTCGTCCCCGACACGCCGACGCGCGTCCACCGAACTCGTCCGTCCCGCCGCCCGCCCCACGCGCACGACCGAACCGCCACGGCCGAAGGACGCCGCGCCGCGGATCGCCGGCGCGATCGCGGAAGGCTCCCTGGTCGGGTGAATTCGAAACGGGATGGCGCGGAATACCATGGGATCATTCGAGCGATCAACGAAACGCCGGCGCGTTTCGACCCGAACCACGCCCTTCTCCCATTGAAACTCCTTTAGGGTTAATCGGTCGTTTACGGTCGACCGATCCTCCCCCGAGAAATGCCGAGGGCCGATCCGTTGCGGCTCCGCCGACGCCGGTCTGCTCGCGCACGATCTCGCGCCGCCGCACCGCGTCGGGAAGGAGGAGAGAAGCGCCAGTCGGCCTGTAAGCCGGGTTCTGTATGGCGGGGCTCGCGCCCCACGTGGCGGCCATTCGTCTGGGACGCCCGTTGCCGGACGCCTCGCGCAACCAACCCGGGCGACTGGTCCGGAAAAGACTGGGCCGAAGCCCGCGCCGCCCCTATTCGGTCTTGCTCCCGGTGGGGTTTGCCGTGCCGTCCCCGTTGCCGGGTCCGCGGTGGGCTCTTACCCCACCTTTTCACCCTTACTCCCCTGGAACCTCCCGAAGGAGGTCTCCGTCTCTCAGCCGAACATCGGATGTTTCCGATGTTCGACTGGAACACGGCCGCCGGTGGACCGACGCCGGTATCGAAACCGGACATCGGATGTTTCCGATGTCCGCAGGAGAGCGGTATCTTCTCTGTGGCACTTTCCCTGAGGTCGCCCTCGCCGGTCGTTGACCGGCACCGTCTTTCCGTGGAGCCCGGACTTTCCTCCCCGAGTGAGACACCCGGAGCGGCCGCCCGGCCGACTGGCGGGGGACACATGAGCCCTGACGGGCGCGGGGTCAAGGGGGAGGTCGACCTCGTAGGGTGCGATGAGCCGCAGGCGAATTGCACCGGCGGCCTCACCCGCGACACGTATTCCTCACAGTTCGAAAGCGGAGCGATGCCCACATTCCAAGAAGACGTTACAAATCAAGATCTAAAATTCGCTTGCGTTCCTCATCAAGGTCGGACAGCCTTAAATAATTGACATTTGACATGCATATTGAAATAATAATAGATATTGTAGATACAAACGATAGCATTGGATCTATATCTCTATTATAACTAAAATTTAAAATTGTATCTATAACAAAAATAACCGGAGAAACTACACACATCCACTTTATTGCGTGGGATGATACACCGCGAGCTTCGAAAGACATCCTACCAACAGACTTATTACGATCATAGAATCGGAGCGAAACTGGGATTGCGCTATGACTTTCGATTTTATTTAGATACTTATTGAGAAATCCTATCTGCAAATCATTGTGAATGTATATAGAGATAAAATAATAAGAAATAAACGGAATTACCAGCAAGAAGAAATGAGGAGCATAAATATTAATATAATTACCCTGCGCAATTCTAGTAATTATAAATCCTGCAGAAAACGCTGTTATCGTTTGCATGTGGCCGATATTTATGGAAACACGAGAAAGAACCCTTGAGTTCAACTCGGCCTGCAGTGAAGTAAATAGCGTCTTACTGTCAGTAGGTTGATCACACATAATTTTAACCTGTTCGTTCCGGTCAATTTCGAATGACGACATATTGAGGCCTCACCCGCGACACCTACCGCTCCCGGTTCGACAGCCGGCCGACGCCCTACGCCGAAGAGGCGCCGCCGGTGCAATTCGCTCGCGCGCATCGCACGTTACGGCCGCCGTCGCCGCCCGGCCTCACCCCATCCCCGTCACCGTCTTGGCCTTGCGGCAATAGTCGGCAGCCGCCGGGGAGATCCGTTTGGTGCGGATGCCGCCCTTGTATTTGGCGATGGCGAGGCAGGCGTCGCCCTTGGCTTCTTTCCAGGTCCAGCCGAGTTCGCGCATGCCCCAGACGATGTTGGTCTCGGGATCGAGGAGCTTCTCCGTCGGCCCCTTGTAGCCCTGGTAGCGCGCCGTCGACGGCATCACCTGCATCAGCCCGACCACCCCGTGGGTGCCGCGTAGATTCGGCTGGTATTTGCTCTCCACCCAACCGACGCCGACGGCGAGCCACAGCGGCACCTTGTTGGCCGCCGCCTCGCGTCGCAGAAGCGCCATGTAGGGCTCCGCCGCCCTGGGGATCTTCTTCGGCTCGCCGAACACACCTTCCGCCGCGATCGGCGCCGCCTCCGGCGTCGGCCCGCGCACCGGCTCCGGTTCGAGCGAGGCGAGCCGCAACGTCGGCTCCGCCGCCGCCTCCGTCCCGCCGTCCGCCGGCCGCCGACGCGGCAGCGGTACGTTCATCGGCCGCGGCACGAAGGCACCGGCCAACGCCTGTGCCGTCGGCGCCCCGACGAAAACCCGATCGGTCGGCTGCGACGACATCGTCGTCGGCGCATAAGCGGCCATCGCGTCGCCCGCCATCGCCGCAACGGCCGGCGCAACCGGAATGTTCGGAACCGCCACCGGCACCGCCGGGCGTTCCACCGCCACCACGCCGGGCTCGACCTCGGCGATCGCCGCCGGCGGCGGCTGCGCCGGTTCGCTCCGCGTCGCCTCGACCTTCGGCGGCGGCGGGGTCGCCGCGCGCCGCGATGGGAAGAGATCGAAGGCCGCCCCCACCGGATCGGCCGGCGCCACATCGCCCGGGTCGGGCGAAAGACGCGCCGCGGCGGGCGCGATCTCGCGGTCGCGGCTGTCCTTCGCCGCCGGGCCGATCGACTGGGCATGCGCCGCCATCGCCACCAGCGTCGGCGCGATCAGCCCCGCCCTGCGGATCATCCGGAGCGCCCGCCGCCTCATGCGACCGCCTCCCGTCTCTCACGTTCTTCGAGCAGGGCGCGCAGGGTCGCCACCGTCCCCGGATCGGCGATGCCGTCGACGCGAGACGGGCGGAAATGCCGCTGGAACGCCTCGACCACCGCCGTGGTGGCGCCATCGTAGACGCCCGTCACCTCGACGCCGTAGCCGTGCAACCTCAGCATCGCCTGCAACGCCGCGACCGGCGGCGAGGCTTCGCCGGGGGCGAGCACGTGCCCCTCGCCGCGCTCCACCGGCGCCACCCACAGCCCGACCCCGCCGCGCGCCAGACGCGCCCACGGGAAGAGTTCGCCGGGGTCGCGCTTGCGCCCCGGCGCGATGTCGGAATGCGCCAGCACCCGGTCGGCCGGGATGCCGTTGCGGGCGATGATGTCGCGCCCGAGCGCGATCACCGCGTCGATCTGCTTGTCCGGGAACGGCCGGTAGCCCGGATGGACCTCGACCGGCGTCGCCGGATCGCGATCGGGCGAGAGGTTCATGTCCCACCAGTGGCCGGGATTGACGATCTCGATGCCGATCGAGGCGGAATTGACGTCGGCGTCCTCGCCCCAGGCGCCGCGCCCGGCGTGCCACGCCCGCCGCATCTCCGGCACCAGTTGGGTGATGCGGCCGCCCTCGTCGACGACGTAATGGGCCGAGACCTCCGAGGCCGGCATCGTCAGCCAACGGATCGCCCGCTCGGCGGCGCCGAGGCCACGCCCCGCCGGCATGCCGGTGTAGTGCAGCAGCAGCATGTCGGCGGGCGCATGGGCGAAACGCCCGCGCCGTTCGCCGTGATTGGGCGACGGACGCACCTCGTCGACCAGCGGCGTATCCGGTTCGAAGGCCACCGCCTCGGGGATCTCGGTCATGGGGGCATTCTACTCCGCCGCAGCGACGTCCGCCACGGTCCCCCACTTCCTCACTTCGCCAGCCCGCGTTCCAGGCGCACCGCCTCCCAGGCGGCGTTGAGCGCAGCGAGCCGGTCGGTGAGGATCGCCATCGCCTCGTCCGGCAGCCCGTGGGCGAAGTGGCGATCGGGATGGCATTCGGCCACCGCCCTGCGCCACGCTTTCTTCACCGCTTCGTCTTCGGCGTCGCGCGCCACCCCGAGCACCCGATAGGGATCGGGTCCGCGTCGCTTGACGAAACCCGCGGCGATCGACTCGAAGCGACGATCCTCGACGCCGAAGATCTCGGCCACTCGTTCGAGGAAGGCCATTTCCCGCTCGTGCACGAAGGTGTCGGCGGCGGCGATGAGGAAGAGCCCCTCGAGCACGTCCTCGAGGAACACCCGGTCGCCCTTGGCGAGATCGCGGATGCGCGCCGCATGGACCTCGTAACCGGCGATGTCGCGCTGCGCGAGATCGAACAGCCGCTCGACGTTCCTCTCCTCGCCCGGCGGAATCTCGACCACCCGACGGAAGGTCTGGACCTCTTCCGCCGTGACGATACCGTCGGCCTTGGCCATCTTGGCGGAAAGCGCGATCAGCGCCACGGTGAAGGCGACCGGCCCGCGCGCCGCCGCCCGCTCGCCGACCCACGACGAGATGCGGTCCCACAACGGCGACAGACCCGTCAGATCGCCGACGAAACCGGCGACCTGCGCCAGATTCTGCCACAGGCCGGCGCGCAGTTCGCGCACCTCTTCGAGCGCCTCGTCGAGCCGCTCCTCGACAGCCTCCGAGCGCTCGTCCCACCGCTTCCCCGACACCGGCCCCTCCGTCCGATACGATGACGTCCGCCGACGCCGCATCTCACCTTTTTGCGACGCCGTCGAAACGTCGAACATTGCCGGATCGTCGCATGCGTGCTTTCTAGCTGTCCAGGCGGGGCGAGCGACCCCGACCACGATCGGCGCCCACCGTCGCGCGCCCGAGGGATGCGGAATGACGTTCGACGACAAGCCGGAACCGGTCCGGCGGGCAGCCGGTTTCTCCGTCCACGTCTTCACCGCCTCCGGCGGCGCGGTGGCGCTGCTCGCCCTCTATGCGGCGATCGAGCGTGATTTCGCCATCTGTTTCGCCTGGCTCGGCCTCGCCCTGTTCATCGACGGCATCGACGGCACGCTCGCCCGCGCCGCCAAGGTCCACGAGACCGCGGCGCGCATCGACGGCGTCGTCCTCGATCTCGTCGTCGATTTCCTCACCTATGTGCTGGTGCCGGTGATCGCCCTGTGGCGCTCCGACCTGATGCCGACCCCGGTCGCCTTCTGGCTCGGCCTCGTGGTGACGCTCGCCTCGACGCTCTATTTCGCCGACACCCACATGAAGACCAAGGACCACTGGTTCCGCGGCTTCCCGGCCCTGTGGAACATCGCCGTCCTCTATCTCTTCGTGCTGCGCCTGCCGTGGATGGTCTCGGCCGCACTTCTCGTTCTCGGCACCGTCGCGATGTTCGTGCCGGTCGTCTTCGTCCACCCGCTCCGGGTGGTGAAGCTGCGCATCGTCACCATCGCCGTCACCATCCTGTGGTTCGCCCTGGCCAGCGCCGCCCTCGTCCAGGGGCTCGTGGTCGACTGGCCCATCAAGGTCGGCTTCGTCGTGGTGGCGCTCTATTTTCTCGCCCTGCCGTTGGTCCGCCACTCGCCCTGGGCGGAGTGAGCGACATCCGATGCGGGCGCCGACCGAGTGTGCCGGATCGTCGCCCGGGTCGCGGCCGGTCGGCTCCACCCGAGGCGTCACCACCAGGATTCCCCCATGCACGGTAAGGACGTTCGGTCGAAGAGCCTGTCGGTCGTCCACCGCGACACGGTCGCGCTCCACCCGACCGATCTCGACATCGCCGCCGGCGAGTTCTTCTCGATTCTCGGCCCCACCGGTGCCGGCAAGTCCTCGCTGCTGCGTGCCGTCGGCGGCTTCCTCACCCCGACGCTCGGTCGCGTGATGATCGGTGGCGTCGACGTCACCGATCTCGGCCCCGACCGCCGCCCGACGGTGACGATCTTCTCCGAGCCGGCGCTCTTCCCGCGCATGAGCGCGATCGACAACGTCGCCTTCGGTCTCGAGGCGCGCGGCGTCCCCCGGTCGACGCGCCGCACCCGCGCCGCCGAACTGCTCGACCGCGTCGGCCTTCCCGGTATCGGCGAGCGTCGTCCCGCCGACCTCGACGCGGCCGAGCGCAGCGGCG
Organism: Pinisolibacter sp.; assembly: GCF_036782435.1. Lineage (NCBI taxonomy): Bacteria > Pseudomonadati > Pseudomonadota > Alphaproteobacteria > Hyphomicrobiales > Ancalomicrobiaceae > Pinisolibacter > Pinisolibacter sp. The sequence continues at coordinate 17,513 of NZ_DAIPZB010000032.1, forward strand.
TCGCGCTCGCCCGCGCTCTAGCCGTCGAACCGGCGGTGCTCCTCCTCGACGAATGGCTCGCCGCCGTCGCGCTCGACCGCCGCCGCGACCTGCGCGCCGCGTTGAAGACGATCCGGCGCGACACCGGCACCACCGTGCTCGCCATCGGCGACGACCACGGCGAGGCCCTCGCCCTGTCCGACCGGGTGGCGGTGATGAACGCCGGTCGCATCGAACAGGTCGACACGCCCGATCGGCTCTACGGTCGTCCGTCCTCGGCCTTCGTCGCCCGCTTCGTCGGCGAGCAGAACGTCCTTCCCGGCCGCGTCGCCGAAGTGCGCGGTGCCCGCGTCGCGGTGGAGACCGCCGTCGGACCCGTCGTCGCGACCGCCCCGGGTCGCATCGCGCCCGGCGATGCGGTGGAGGTGATGATCCGCCCCGAACGCCTGCTGCTCGACCACGATCGCCGCGACGGCGGCCTCGCCGAGGCCGATGCCGAGGGCTGGAACCACCTGCGCGGCGATCTCGTCGGCCGCAGCGTCGAAGGCGCGACCATCGCCTACGACTTCGCTCTCGCCGACGTGCACCTGCGCATGCACCGGCCCAATCTCGGGCGGCGCGAACTGCTGATCGCCAGTCTCCACGCCCTCGCCGTCCATGCCGACGACGCGCTCGCCTTCCCGGCCGCAGCAACGGGAGACGGCGATGGCTGAGGTCTTCCGCGCCTTCGGTCTGCGCCTCGGCGCCGTGATCTGGCTCCTGGTCGGCGTCTGGGTGATCGGCCTCGTCACCGCCCCCTTCGCCGGTCTCGTCCTCCGCTCGGCCGTCACCGTCGAGACGAAGCCGACCGAAGCGGGCCTCGAACTCCGGCGCATCGAGGACGACCTCGCCGCCACCCGGCGCGACTGGGAACGCGCCACCGACCCCGAACGCCGCGCCGAACTCGACCGCCGCATCCGCCTGCTCGCCGATCGCGCCCGCTGGTCGGTGCGCCAGGGCGGCGAGCCGACCGTCGAGCCGACCATCGCCAATTATGCCGAGCTGGTGGGCACGCCCGGCCGCGCCCTCCTCTCCGGTCTCGGTCTTTCGCTGCTGACCACCGCCCTCACGCTCGTCGTCTGCTGGCCCGTGGCCTGGGCGGCCGCCCTCGCCGCGCGCGGCGCCCGGGCGCCGCTGCTTCTCGTCGCGCTGGTGCTGCCCTACGGCCTGCTCGAGCCGCTGCGCCTCCATGCGTGGCGGCTGTTCCTCGGACCGACCGGCCTCGGCGGCGATCTCGGGGCGTCGTGGTCGATCCTGCCGGCGATGATCCACACTCAGGCGGTCCTCATGATCCTGCCGATCGTCGCCGCCTTGCGGCGCTTCGATCGCCGGCTGGTCGATACGGCGCGCGATCTCGGGGCGTCGCACTCACGCATCCTCACCCGCATCGTCCTGCCCCAGGCCGCTCCGGGCCTCGCCGTCGGCGCGGCCGCGACCTTCCTGGTCTCCTTCGGATCCTTCGCCGTGCCGTGGATCATGGCCGGTGGCCGTGGCGGCGGCGGCTTCACCCTGCTGTTGTGGCAGCGGATCGCCGCGGCCGCTGGCGAAGGCCCCACCGCGGCCTTCGCGGTCACCGCCGCCGTCGTCGGCCTTCTCGGCGCCCTCCTCCTGTTGCGGCTCTTCGGCGTCCGCCCTTGCGACTTCGCCCTGCGGAGGTGCCGGTCGTGACCGAACCCCGCCGAAGCCTCGTCCGCATCCGGCGCGATCTCCCCGTCGGCCTCGTCCTGCTCTTCCTGTTCGCACCGATCCTCGTGATCCTCGCGACCCATCTCGGCCCGTCGTTCTCGGCCGCGGCATCGGGATCGCCGGCGCGCGGCGTCTCCGCACTCCTCGCCGACGCGGCGCTGATGCACGGGCTCGGCGTCTCCCTCCTCGTCGGCCTCGTGGTGACGGCGGTGACGGTCCCGCTCGGTCTCACCGGCGCTCTGGCTCTCGATCGGCTGTCGGTCCGCACCGCCGCGGTTCTCTTCGCAGCGATGGTCGCGCCGATCCTGGTCCCCGGTCTCGCGGTCGGTCTGGCGACGTCGGTCTTCTGGCACCGGTTCGGCATCGAGAGCGGTCTCGGGCTCGCGATCCTCGCCCAGTCGAGCCGGATCGCCGCCTGCACGACGACGCTCTTCCTGTTGCGGCTGGCGAGCCTCGACCGGGCCCTCGAACACGCCGCCGTCGACCTCGGCGCGTCGCCGGCGCTGGTGATGCGGCACATCCTCGCCCCGCATCTGGTGCCGGCCGTGCCGCTCGCCGCGATCGGCGCCTTCGTCCTGTCCTTCGTCGACCACGATGCGACCATCGCCGCCATCGGCACCGAACGAACCTTCGTCACCGAGCTCTCGGCGCGGATCGTCGCCGGCTCTTCCCCGGCGGTCGACGCCACCGGCCTCGTCGGCGCCCTCCTGGTGACCGCGGCGCTCGTCGTGGTCGTGATCCGAGCGTGGGTCGCCCGACGTCCGGGGTGAGACCCACACGGTCCGCGACCGACCGGCCCCTCGCCGTCACGACGCCCGGTCGGAATGCGGCGCCCGCGCCTCGTTCTCCCCCGCCACCGCTTCCGTCTCCGGTTCGCCCCAGGTCTCGACCGTGGCGAAGCCCTCGAGGCCGTCGCGATCGTCCTCGAAGGCGTGATCGACCTCGACGAAGGTGTCGGGATAGAAGCCGTTGAAGCGGGTCCTCAGCGACAGCGAATAGGCGCCGATGTGGCCGATCTCGATGAAGTCGCCGGTATCGACCGTCGACGGCAGCCAGAACGGCCGCGACAGGATGTCGACCGAGTCGCAGGTCACGCCGCAGATGCGGAAATCATCGAGCCGGGTCGGATCGCCCACCCGCCGCTTGCGCGCCGGATCGGGGATGAGGCGGGCCGGCAGGGTGATCTTGCCGGTCCAGCTGTCGGAGAGCGACCCCCAGATCCCGTCGTTGATGTAGATGCGCTTGCCATCGCGCAGCAGGACCCGCACGATCACCGACAGCGAGCGGGCCACCATCACCCGCCCCGGTTCCGCCACCAGCTCGACGTCGTCGAAGCCGTGTCGGGCGACGTCGGCGGCGATGTCGCGCGTGAGCCGCGCCGGATCCGGCACCGCCTTCTCCGGCCCGCGCGGATCGCGACCGTAGGGCGCGGGAAAGCCGCCGCCGATGTCGAGCCCGACGAGCCGCACCCCGGCCTGCCGCCGCACCTGCGCGGCGAGCGCCAGCGCCGTGTCGTAGGTGGCGATGTCCTCGACCTGGGAACCGACGTGGAAGCAGATCCCCGGCCGGAACCCGTGCCGCTCGACCCGTTGCAACAACTCCACCGCTTCACCCGGCGCCGCCCCGAATTTCTTCGAGAGCTCGTAGGCCGCATGGCCCTTGGTGGCGAGGCGGACGAACAGCGAGATCTCGCCGGGATCGAGATCGAGCGCCTGGACGACGAGACGGATCTTCTCGAACTCGTCCGGATGGTCGAGCGCCATGGTGCGGATGGAGAAACGCTCGAGCGCCGTGCGGATGTCGGAGAGCGCCTTGACCGGATGCATGTAGAGTTGCTCGGCCCGCGGCGCGACGCCGGCGACCGCCTCGAACTCGTGCCGCGAGGCGACGTCGAAGGCGCCGACCCCGGCCTCGGCGATCGTCTTCAGGACGAAGGGCTCGCCGTTGGTCTTCACCGCATAGGCGACCTTGCCCGGGAAAGCCTCGAGGAAGGTCTTCACGTCGCGGGTGAGCACCTTCGGCCGGAAGCAGTAGACCGGCGAATCCGGCCTCAGCTTCAGCGCCGCTTCGCGGCCGGTCTCGAACCTCGGCATGGTCATGGGCGTCCTCCCGACGTGGTCGTCGGGAGGATCGTGCAGGATCGGGTCATCGTCCAGATGCGCGCTCGCTCATTCCTCGATGTCGGCGTCGTCGGCCCACCCGTCGTCGAGACCGCCGCTCTTCGAGCCCTCGCCGATCGAACCGGTGATGATCGAATCGTCCTTGAAGAACGAGAACATCCGCCCGCCCTGCGGCACCGGGATGTCGCCGCCGCGGCAGACGCGCCGGCCCTTGGAATGGCGGGCGAGATCGAGGTGCAGATGGTCCTGGTGCGCGGCGTTGGCGCCGGGGCCGAGCACCGTGGTGAAGTCCTGACAGGCGTCGCCGCCGACCGCACGCAGGAAGTTCGCCTCCGACGCGTCGGCCGATCGCCAGCCCGACTTCACCCGCACGGTGCGCCCGTCGGCGAGCTTGAAGCCAGAGACGTCGATGGCGTTCATGTAGGCGTGTTCGGACATCTGCCGGTGGCCGGAGATGTTGCGGCAGGAATAGGTGCCCATGTGTTCGACGCCGACCACCGGCTGGCCGAACTGCGCCATCGCCTGCGGCTGGACGATGCGTTCGAGCCAACTGTCGACCGCCGCCACCATCGGGCAGTTCATGTCGGTCGGTTTGCTGAGCGGCACCTTGTAGGAGCGCCCGACCGCCGAGACCTTGAACGGCCGATCGGCACCGCAGGCCCCCGGACCGTCGTATTCGCCCATCGGACGCACGTCCGGTCCCGGCACCACGGCGCCGGAGGAGAGGCAGGCCGACTCGGCCTTCGAGCGCCAAGCGGCGCGCTTCGGCCCCCACCAGGAGCCGAACAGGGAGCAGCCGCCGACCGAGCCCGCGACCGTGCAAGCGAGAACGAGATACAGAGCACGCTTCATGATCTCGACGATGCGCGCCAATTCGGAAAGGGTCCGTTAACGTCACCGTGCCCGATCGCCGCGAATCGGCCGAAATGCGCCGCGAGAAGGGCGCGAACCACACGGCCCCCCCGCGATGCCGTCCCGCGCCGCCGCCCCCGCTCTCCTCGCGCTCCTTCTCGCCACCGCTGCAGCGGCGGCCGAAACGCCGGCGCCGCAGTGCGGCGCGCCCTGGTCGCCGGCGGAGAAGGTGGTCCACCCTCGCGCGCCCGGCGCCGCCGTCGCGATGCCGGATCTCGCCGCACTCCCCGCCGCCGCACCGCTCGCACCGAGCTTGCGCGGTTCGGTCCGCCGGGTCGACCTGCCGCCGGGTGTGAAGCTCGTGGCGCTGACCTTCGACTTCTGCGAGACCGCCGGCGAGGTCGCCGGCTACGACGGCGAGATCGTCGACGAACTGCGCCGCCGCAGGATTCCGGCGACCCTCTTCGTCGGCGGCCACTGGGCCGCCACCCATCCCGGCCGTTTCGGCGAGATGGCCGCCGATCCGCTGTTCGAGATCGCCAACCACACCTGGAGCCACGCCAATCTGCGCTTCGCCGAGGGCGACAAGCTGCGGCGCGAGATCCTCGCCCCCGAGGCCGCCTTCCGCGCCGCGGTCACCGGTCCGATCTGCCCGCACCCCGACGCCCGGGGTGCGACGCAGCGATCGAAATATCTGCGCTTCCCCTTCGGCGCCTGCGATGCCCGCTCGCTCGCGGCGGTCGCCGATGCCGGCATGGCGGCGATCCAGTGGGACGTGTCGACCGGCGATCCCTCGCCCTTCGTCTCCGCCGACGCGATCGTCGCCACGACGCTGGCCTCCGTCCGCCCCGGCTCGATCGTTCTCGCCCACGCCAACGGCCGCGGCTTCCGCACCGGCGCCGCCCTGCCACGCATCCTCGACGGGCTGGCGAAGCGCGGCTATCACTTCGTCACGGTCGGCGAACTCCTCGCCGCCGGCCGACCGGTGATCACCGAGACCTGTTTCGACGCCCGCCCCGGCGACACCGACAAATACGACGCCCGCGGTCGCAAGCCGAACCCGAAGCCTCTGCCCGAGCCGCAGAAGCCGGGCATCCCGGGCATACCGAGGGCCGCCGCCCCGAGCGGCCCTTCCGCCCCGGCCGCACTTCCGTTGCGCCCCTCCATCGTGAAGCCGACGCCATGACGACGCCCACCCCGCACCCCGCCCCCTTCTCGTCCGCGACCCACGACCTCGGCGTCTGCGTTCTCGGCCCGCTCGGCGACGACGTCGAGGAGATCGCCGCCCGCATCGCCACCCTCGATCCCTGGGCCTCGATGGGCCGCCCGGTATCGAGCTTCGTCGCCTACATGACCCGGCCGATGGCGGCGACCTTCCGCTATGCGGTGCGCATCGACGGCCGCCCGGTCGGCTTCGTGTCGCTGCGCCACCCGTTCATGCGCGGCCCCTACGTCGAGGTCCTCGCCCTCTTCGAAGAGGCGCAGCGCCGTGGCATCGGCCGCGCGATCGTCGACTGGATGGGCCGCGAGGTCGAAGGCGAGGCGACCAACATCTGGCTCTGCGTCACCGACTGGAACGCGCCGGCCCGCGCCGCCTATGCCGCCCTGGGCTTCGTCGAAGTGGGCCCGCTCCCCGACATCGCGATCCTCGGCCAGACCGAGTTCTTCCTGCGCAAGGTACTCGGCCCGCCGCTCGTCTGATCACCCGCGTCGCGGAGTGAGGAACGCGGCCCGAAGATCCCTGTCCCGCCGCCCCTTTCCCTTTGCGATCGAAGAGCCCATTCTTCTCGTGTTCGACCGTTTCGCGACAGGAGGCGACCCGCCATGGAGACGATCCTGATCACCGGTGCCAACCGCGGCATCGGCCTCGCCCTCGTCGAAGCCTTCGCCGGCCGCGGCGATCGGGTGATCGCCACCGTGCGCAAACCCGAACACCTCGAGAGCCTCGCCGCGGTGATGGCGCAGCACCCCGACCGGATCGAGGTGCACCACCTCGAGGTCACCGACGCCGCTTCTCTCGCAGCCCTCGCCGAACGTCTCGCCGGCCGGCCGATCGACGTGGTGATCAACAACGCCGGCACGAAGGGACCGGAGCGCCAATCGACCCTCGACATGGATTTCGACGGCTGGATCGAAACGCTGAAGGTCAACACCCTGGCGCCGCTCGCCGTCGCCCAGGCGTTCCTGCCCAACCTGCGGCTCGGCTCGCATCCCAAGATCCTCTCGGTGTCGAGCGGCATGGGGTCGATGGCCTTCACGCGCTCCGAACACGTCGCCTATCGCAGTTCGAAGGCGGCGCTGAACAAGGTGGTGCAGTGTCTGGCCACCGACCTCAAGGGCGAGGGCATCGCCGTCGCCGCCTGCCATCCCGGCTGGGTGAAGACCGAGATCGGCGGCCCCGACGCCGAGATCACACCGGAAATGAGCGCCACCGGCATCACCCGCATCGTCGACCGCATGAGCCTGTCGCACTCGCCGGAGTTCCTCGCCTGGGACGGCGCCACCGTGCCCTGGTGAGAGCCCTCGGCCTCGCCGGCGCCCGTCGCCGGCGAGGCCGTCCTTTCGCTGATGCGGAAACTTTTTGTCGGAATTCGACGGCATTGCAGCGACGAATTGCGCTTCCGCGAGGGGACACTCGCATTTACCCTTCCTTCGTGGACAGAAGAAATGAGGGAGGAACGATATGACCGCCATGTTGAGCCGGACCGTCGAAATCGTGATGGTCAGTGCCGCGTTCTTCGTCGTCACCGCCATCGTCGTCGGGATTCTGTGAGTTCGGTTTCGACGAGGCCGAGCGGCCCAGCCGCTCCCACCCGATGAGACAGAGCGGCCGAGCCGCTCTCGCAGTTTCGAAAGGCCCGGTCGCCCGATCGGGCCTTTCGCTTTTCTCGGCTGCTCCGATGCCCCCTTCGAGGTCCGGCGTGTCGCGAATGTCGCACCGCGACGGCGACGCCGATCCTTACCGACCTTTAAGTCGACATGGTCGTGGCGTCTGATACGCGAGAGACGACGGCGACGACCCGCGCGCCGCCTCTTTCGCGCTCGGAGATACCATGACCACGCTCGACACCACCGCCCGTCCCCTCGCCTGGGACCCCGTCACCAAGGCCCTGCACTGGTCGATGGCGCTGCTCATCCCGCTCGCCTGGGTGATCGGCGTCGTCGCCGAGGATGCCGCGCGCGAGACCCGCGGCACGCTGATGTTCGCCCACAAGAGCGTCGGCGTCCTGATCCTGGCGCTTCTCGCCCTGCGGCTGCTGTGGCGCGCCACCCATACCGCGCCCGAGACCGAGAAGACCCCGTTCGAGCCCTGGGCCGGTCTCGCCGCCAAGGCCGGACACGCCCTCCTCTATCTGCTGATGATCGGCGTGCCGATCGGCGGCATCGTCACCTCCTTCGCCAACGGCCGCTCGGTGCCCTTCTTCGGCCTCTTCGAGATCGCCTCGCCGTGGGCGACCAAGCAGCCCTTCGAAGGCACGGTCTCGGAGATGCACGAGATCTTCGCCCACCTGCTGATGCTCGTCGCCTTCGGTCACGCCGTCGCCGGCATCCTCCACCACGCGGTGCTGAAGGACCGCACGCTGATCAAGATGAAACCCTTCGCCAAGGGTTGAAGCGAACCGCACTCCGCCGAGCGATCGCAGGGCTGCGACGTCCGCCCATTCGCCGAAACGAAGAGAGCCCCGGATCGTCTCCGGGGCTCTCTTCGTTTCGCGCGCCTGGAACGCCTCACTCCGACGCCAGGATGACGTTGCGGACGATCGGGTAGATCTGGTGCTCCCAGCGCTTGCCGGAGAAGACGCCGTAGTGGCCGACGCCGGCCTGCATGTGGTGGCGCTTGCGATAGGGCTTCAGCGACGGCGTCAGATCGTGCGCCGCCGCGGTCTGGCCGAGCGAGCAGATGTCGTCGCGCTCGCCCTCCACCGTCAGGAGCGCTGTGCGGCGGATGGCGCGGGTGTCGATCTTCGAGCCGCGGAAGGTCATCTCGCCGCGCGGCAGCCGCGCCTCCTGGAACACCCAGCGCACCGTCTCGAGATAGAACTCGGCGGCGAGATCGAGCACGGCGAAATACTCGTCGTAGAAATCCTTGGTCGCCCTGGCCTTCTCGTGTTCGCCCTTGGCCAGGTTCTCGTAGAGTTCGGCGTGCGCCTTGATGTGACGGTCCATGTTCATCGACATGAAGGCGGAGAGTTGGACGAAGCCGGGATAGACCCGCCGTCCGGCGCCCGAATAGCGCCCCGGCACCGATGCGATGAGATTGCGCTCGAACCACTCGATCGGCTTCGACGTCGCCAGCTCGTTGACCTTGGTCGGGTTGACGCGCGTATCGATCGGCCCGGCCATCAGCGTCATCGATCGCGGCTGCGCCGGGTCGTCGGTCTCCGCCATCACCGCCGCCGCCGCCATCACCTGCACGCAGGGCTGGCACACCGCCACCACGTGGGTGCCGGGGCCCATGATCTGCAGGAAGGTGATCAGCGTCTCGACGTAGTCCTCGAATCCGAAGCCGCCGCGCGCCAGCGACACGTCGCGGGCGTTGTGCCAGTCGGTGATGTAGACGTCGTGCTCGGAGGAGAGCGTCTTCACCGTGTTGCGCAGCAGCGTCGAGAAATGACCGGACAGCGGCGCGACGACGAGGACGCGCGGCTGCGGCGACGCCACGTCCTTCTTGAAGTGGAGCAGCGTGCCGAAGGGCGCGACGAAGCGCGGCTTCTCCTCGACCTTCACCATCTCGTTGCCGACCATCACCTCGTCGATACCGTAGGACGGACGGGTGTGGCTGAGGCCGGCGCGGGCGATCATCTCGTAGGCCGCCGCCAGCGACGCGAAGCTCGACGCAGCACCGTTCGCGGCTCCGGTCCCGAGCATCCGCAGCATCGACACGGCGACAGTGCGGATCGGGTCCATGAGCCCGTTCTGGCTCTCGTAGGCGAGATAGAGCATCGACCCGTCACCGGCGGAGGAAGTTGGGGCATCGCCGCCGGTCTCTCCCCTGACGGCCGCGATACGTGAAAAGCCTAGTGCAATTTACTCGCACGTGCGAGATAATTCTCACATTCCACGGGCCGCCCTTCGTCGATCCCCGTGGCCATCCGAGACCCGTCCGATCACCGGGCTCTCGGTCCAGGGAGGACGGGTTCGATGTCCACGGCGACGCTCACCATCTCGAGCAAGAACTACTCGTCCTGGTCGCTGCGCGGCTGGTTGCTCTGCCGCATGAGCGGGCTCGCCTTCGAGGAGCGCGTCCTGCCGATCGACGATCCGAACACCCGCGCCGAACTGCTGCTGCTCTCGCCGTCGTTCCTGGTGCCGTGCCTGACCCACGACGGTCTCGACATCTGGGACACGCTGGCGATCGCCGAATATCTCGACGAGTTGAAGCCGAAGGCCGGCATTCTTCCGAAGGAGCGCGTCGCCCGCGCCCATTGCCGCTCGATCGCCGGCGAGATGCATTCCGGCTTCGCCAACCTGCGTTCGGCGCTGCCGATGAACCTCAAGGGGCACTACCCGAACTTCAAGGTCTGGGCCGGTGCCAACGGTGACATCGAACGCATCGCAACCATCTGGAAGGAAGCGCTCGCGCTCTCCGGCGGACCGTTCCTGTTCGGCGAAACGCCGACACTCGCCGACGCCATGTACGCCCCCGTCGCCGCCCGCTTCACCACCTACGACGTGAAGCTCGACCCGACCTGCGAGGCGTACCGCCGCGCCATCATGAACTGGGCGCCGATGCAGGACTGGATCGCCGCGGCGCTCGCCGAACCCGAGGAACTCGACGAACTCGACGTCGAGTTCTGACGCCGACCCTTCAGCCGGTCGCCTCTCGGGTGATCCGCGTCACCGCGGGCGCACCCGCCGCGGCCTCCGCCTCGAGCGCCTGACGCGCCGCGATCACCGCCGCGCCGAGCCGGCCGACGAGATCGGGACAATCCATGAGGCCGACCTCGCGGATCGCCGTGATCGCCGCCACGACGCCGGCACAGCCGACGTTCGACGCCGCCCCCGTCAGCGTGTGCAACACCCGCCGCACCCCGTCGCGATCGCTCGCCGCATAGGCGCCGGCGAGCTCGTCGACGAGCGCCGTGGCATCGGCGACGAAGACCTCGGTGAGTTCTGCGACGCCGTCCTCGCCGATCTGCTCGGCGAGATGGCGCCGGTGGACACGATCGAGCACGCTCGATGCGCCGGCCGTCTCTTCGGCGAATGTGGCCGGCACGACCGATGCCGTCGCGACGTCGCCCGGACCCGCCACGTCGATCTCCGGCAGATGCGCCGCCAGCGCCGCCCGGAGACGATCGCGGGTGACCGGCTTCATCACGAAATCGTCCATCCCCGCCTCGAAACAGGCCGCCCGGTCGGAGGCGAAGGCGTTGGCGGTGAGGCCGACGATCGGCACCGACGCCGACGTGCCGCCGTCGGCGCGGATCCGCCGCGTCGCCTCGAGCCCGTCCATCACCGGCATCTGCATGTCCATCAACACCAGATCGACACCGCCCTTGGCGAGACGCTCGACCGCCTGCAGACCGTCGACCACCGTCTCGGTCGAGAGCCCCATGCGGCCGAGGATGCCGACGGCGACCTTGCGATTGACCGGATTGTCCTCGACCACCAGCACGTGGCCGGTGAAGCGTGTTTCCACGCCGCGCGGGCGCGCCGCGTCGAAGGCGGACGAGGGCGCCGTGCCGGCGACCCGGTGCGTGAGAATGCGGGCGAGACGCCGCGTCGTCATCGCCCCGTCGACCACCGCCGACACCCGCCCGGCGAGCGTCCGCGTCCCGAAGCCGAAGACCACCGCCGCGACCGGATCGATCGCCTCCGGCCCGCCTTGGCGCGCCTCCCACCCGGCGTGATCGACGACCGTGAGATCGACCGGGACGCCGTGTCGCCAGAACGGAACGATCTCCACGCCGAGCGCCCTCAGATCGCGGGCGAGCGCCGTGCGCACCAGCGGCGAGGCGGCGAGCGGCGCACCCTTGAGGCCGGCGCCGGGCAACGTCTCGACGGCGCCCTCGACGACGCCCACCGGCACGTCGATCCAGAAGGTGGTACCGCGCCCCTCGACGCTGTCCACGCCGATACGGCCCTGCATCGCCTCGACGATGCGCTTGGAGATGGCGAGGCCGAGGCCGGTGCCGCCGAAGCGCCGGCCGATCGAGGCGTCGGCCTGCGAGAATTCGGTGAAGAGACGGCCGACGGCGCTCGCGGCGATGCCGACGCCGGTGTCCTCGACCTCGATGCGCAGTCGCCGTCCGCCGTCGAAGCCGACCACCTCGCGCGCCCGGATCACCACCGCGCCGTAATCGGTGAACTTGACCGCGTTGCCGACGAGATTGATCAGCACCTGACGCAGCCGCGTCGGATCGGTCTCGTAGGCCGCGAGCGGATAGGAGGCGACGAAGTCGAGCCCCTTCGCCTCCGCCTTGGGCGACAGCATCTCGACCACACCGTCGATCACCTCGGCGAGTTCGATCGGCCGCCGCTCGAGATCGATCGTGCCGGATTCGAGCTTGGAGAAGTCGAGGATGTCGTTGATCAGCGCGATCAACGCGTCGGAACACTGACGAATGGTCGACAGTTGTTCGATCTGTTCGGCGTCGAGCCTACCCGTCGACATCAGTTCGGCGGTGCCGATGATGCCGTTGAGCGGCGTGCGGATCTCGTGGCTCATGGTGGCGAGGAAGGCGGATTTCGCCTTGTTGCCCGCCTCCGCCGCCTCCACCGAGCGGCCCAGTTCTTCGCTGAGCCGTTGCAGACGGAAGCGCGAGATCTCGTTCTGCTTCAACTGGCGCCAGATCATCACGATCACCGCGCCGACCGCCGTCATCAGCGCCAGGACCGTGCCGGCGAGCCAAGCGTAGATGCGCGAGGTCGCCTCGCGATCCTCCACCTGGATGGAGAGTTGCACGTGGTTGGTGGCCTGGAGCAGGGCTTCGGTCGCCGACCGCAACGCCGTGACCTTGTCGATCGCCGTCTCGAGATCCGCCGCATCCGCTTGTTTCTCCGCGGCGAACCGGTCGAACAACGGCAATAGGTCGTGAATCTGCCGACTGAAGGCCTCCGTCAATCGCTGAAGCTTGCCGTCCGAACGGAACTTGCCGGGGAAATCCGCCTCTTCCATCACCTCGTGACGGCTGTAGAGGATGTCGAAACGCTGCAAGACCTCGTCGAACGTCCCGTTCGAGTGGCCGCTTGCGAAGTCGTGCAGGGCGAAATACAGCCTGCCGACCTCGCGATCCGTCTGATAGGTCGCCCACAGGGCATCCTCGCGGATGCTCACCGCCGACGAGTTCTGCCGGACCCACAGCGCGTGGAAGAACGCGATCACCGCGGCGAGAAGCATCAGACCGACGGCGATCAGCGACACCAGTCCCTTGTTGCGCACGACCGCCGCGCGCACCAGAGGCCACTTCGACGACGGCTTCGACATGGCGATCCCCCTCCGGCCGAGACGCGGCGAAGGCCCGCCGATCATCGGCGGGCCTCGCGGCTCACTGCACCTCGATCGACTTCACCTGCCACGCCGAGCGCGAGAAGATCTTCTCGTTGTAGAGCGCGTGATCGAGGTCGAAGGGATAGATGACGAAGATCGGTCCCTTGTCGCGCACCGGCATCGGCTTGCCGTCCTTGCGGGTCGCCAGGATCACCGGCCACTTGCGGAAGTCCTCGACCGGCACTTCGACGGCGTAGTCGTTGAGCGCCACGATCTTCAGCGTCGTGCCCGACGCGCCGATCTGGTCGAGGAGCGCCGCGCCGAGCGGCCCTTCGAACTTCACCTTGCCCTTGGTCCAGGGCGTCTCGGTCTCGGTGGCCCGGCCGGGCAGCGCCTCGAGCATCGCCAGATCGTAGGTCGCGGCGCCGCCGGCGTTGGCCTTTGCGATCTTGCCGGTGATGGTCAGGATCACCTCGCCGGTCGGCGTGGTGAGCCCTCCGGCATGAGCCGACAGGATCGCGGCGGGCGAGGCGAAGAAGCCGAAGCCGAGCGCGGCCACGGCGAAGAGGGCGGTGCGAAGGCTCATACGGGCGTTCCTTCGTTACGGGTGTCGGGGATGTCGGCGGCGCCGGGATCTTCCTCGTGGCGGGATTCTCACGCCGCCGCTTCGTCGTGATGTGCGGTGCCGGCGATGGCGACGATCTCGTCCCAGCGGGCGAAGAACGCCTCGACGCAGGCGGGATCGAAATGCTTGCCGGTGTTCTCCTCGATGAGGGCGCGCGCCTTCTCGAGCGGCCAGGCCGGCTTGTAGGGACGCACCGACATCAGCGCGTCGAAGACGTCGGAGAGCGCCGTGATGCGCCCGGCGAGCGGGATCGCCTCGCCGGAAAGACCGCGCGGATAGCCACGCCCGTCCCAGCGCTCGTGATGTGACACGGCGATGTCGGCGGCCATCTGCAGCAGGCGCGACTTCGACCCCTCGAGGATGTTCCAGCCGAGCGTCGCATGGGTCTCCATGACCCGGCGCTCCTCCGCCGACAACGGCCCGGGCTTGAACAGGATCTCGTCGGGAATGCCGACCTTGCCGACGTCGTGCATCTGGGAGGCGATCTCGACGAGACGGCACTCCTCTTCCGGCAGGCCGAGTTCCTCGGCGACGATGCCGCAGATCCGCGACATGCGGGCGATGTGGTCGCCTGTGTCGGTGTCGCGCCGTTCGGTCGCCTTCGACAGGCGCCAGATGATCTCGCGCTCGCGTTCGATCAGATCGCGGGTCTTCTCCGCCACTTCGGCGTCGAGCCGGGCGGCCCGTTCGGCGAGCCGCTTCTGCGCCCCGCGCAACGCCAGGAGATTGCGCATCCTGACCTTGAACTCGATCGGCTCCAGCGGCTTGGTGAGGAAATCGGTCGCCCCGGCCTCGAGCGCCTCGATGGTGACGTCGCGCTCGTCGACCGTCGTCACCATGACGATCGGCACGTGCTCGTGGCGCGGCATGGCGCGCATCCGGCGGATGAACTCGATGCCGTCGATCTCCGGCATGCGGTAGTCGACGAGGACGATGTCGACCTCGGTATCGGCGAGCGCGGCGAGCGCGGCCCCCGGATCGGTGAAGGCGAGAGCTTCGCAGCCCTCCATCCGCGTCACCAGATGTCGCACCAGCACCAGATTGGTCATGTTGTCGTCGACCATCAGAACCGTATGCATCGCATGCCTCCGTTCCATGGCCTCAGTGAATCCACGGATTGCGACTTTCATCAACAGAATACATACGCGATACGCGCAAAACGTCTTGCATGAGTGAATTGAATATGAATCCAATTATAAGGAAAGAATGAAGGCAGTCGCGACGGATACGTTTACGATGAGAGATCATTACTTTTTTTACTAAGATTTTAGCGAGCCCCCGGTATCGAGCCGCGATCACCGCCCCGGCGAGACCGTCACGATCCGGCACGGACCGGGTTCGCCCGGCGAACCCTTGACGCGACCGAGCGGCTTTCTCCGAAAGAGGGCTTTCCAACCGCGCCGCGCCGACTTAATCCATTCGACGGGAAAGCGACCGGGACGGAACATGGCGCGCACGACGGGATCGAACGGCGAGAAGACCGCTGCCGCGGTGCGCGAGGCCGGCATCCGCCTGATCTGGCAACACGGCTTCGAGGCGATGAGCCTGCGTCGCCTCGCGGCGGAAGTCGGCATCCAGCCGGGCTCGCTCTACAATCACTTCGAGACCAAGCAGGCGCTGCTCTACGACATCGTCCGCGATCACATGGAGACGCTGCTCGCCGCCTGCGACGCGGCGCTCACCGAACCGGTCGAGCCGCGCGACCGGTTGATCGCCTTCGCCGGCTTCCACCTGCGCTACCACATGACCCGGCGCATGCTGGTCTACATCGCCAACTCCGAATTGCGCAGCCTCGAGGCGGAGAACCGCGCCTCGATCGTCGCCTTGCGCAAGCGCTACGAGCAGAAGCTGACCGACATCCTGGTGGCCGGCGCCGAACGCGGTTTCTTCCGCGTCGCCGATCCGCGCGTCACCACCTTCGCCCTGATCTGGATGCTCACCGGCATCTGCGAGTGGTATCGCCCCGGCGGTCGCATGAACGAGGACGAACTCGTCGCCCTCCACGTCGACATGGTGCTCGGCGCCGTCGACGCCCGCTGACCCTGAATCGCGCGACCGCGGCTCACTCCGCGTCCGCCTGCCGCCCCGGTACGGCGTCGGCGAAGGCGGCCATCTCCATCGCCGCCGCCTCGGCCGCGAGCAGCCGCGGGAAGCGCGACACGTCGACACCGAAGCGCCGGGCGTTGCCGAGCTGCGGCACGACGCAGATCTCGGCGACCGTCGGCCGATCGCCGAAGAGGAACCCGCCGGGCCGATCGGCGACCATCGCCTCGCAGGCTTCCAGTCCTTCGGCGTTGACCGCCGCCGCCCAGGCGGTGACCCGTGCATCGTCGAAGCCGGCGTCACGGCGCAACCGGTTCAGTACCCCGAGGTTCTGCACCGGGTGGATCTCGCAGGCGATCGCCAGCGCGACGGCCCGCGCCTTCGCCCGCTCGAGCGGATCGGTGGGCAGCAGCGGCGGCGTCGGACGGGTCTCTTCGAGCCATTCGAGGATGGCGAGCGACTGGGTGAGCATCGTGCCGTCGTCGAGTTCGAGCACCGGCACGAGACCCTGAGGATTGCGCGCCAGATGCGCCGCCTCGCGCTGTTCGCCCTTGCGCAGATGAACGAAGACGTCGTCGTGAGCGAGCCCCTTGAGCGCCAGCGCGATCCTGAGCCGCCAAGCGGCGGAGGAACGGAAATAGCCGTAGAGCTTCATGGTGATCCTCATGCCTGTGGTGCCGTGCTCCCTCTCCCGGGGCGAGGGCTTCTCGTCACGTCCGGCGGCGCGCCGCCTCCCCCTCCCCCTCCCCCTTGCGGGGGAAGGAAGTGCCTGCGGCGCAGCCGTTCCCCGTCACCACCCCTCGCGCACGTGCGCCGGCAGGATCTCGCCTTCGCAGGTGCCGAAGCCGATCGAGAGGCCGTCCCGCTTCGCCCGGCCGGTGATGATCACCGTGTCGCCGTCCTCGAGGAAGGTCCGCGTCGAACCTTCGGAAAGCGTGATCGGCCGCTGGCCGTTCCAGGTGAGCTCGAGCAGCGAACCGAGGCTGTCCGGCGTCGGTCCCGAGATCGTCCCCGAACCGATGATGTCGCCGATGTTCATGGCGCAGCCGCAGATCGCGTGATGGGCGAGTTGTTGCGCCGTCGACCAGTACATGTGGGCGAAGTTGGTGCGCGAGATCACCGTCACCTCGCTCGCCCCCTTCGGGCGGATCGCCACCTCGAGTTCGACGTCGAGGTTCATCGGCCCAGGCTGCCGCAGATAGGGCAGCGGCGCGGGATCCTGTGCCGGTCCGTCGACCCGGAACGGCTCCAGCGCCTCGGCGGTGACGATCCACGCCCCCATCGAGGTGGCGAAGACCTTGGCCTGGAACGGTCCGAGCGGCACGTATTCCCAGGCCTGGATGTCGCGCGCCGACCAGTCGTCGAGCAGCGCCCAGCCGAAGATCGCTGCGTCGGCCTCGGCGACGGTCATCACCTCGCCCATCGGGTTCGACCGCCCGACGACGCCCGCCATCTCCAGTTCGAAGTCGAGCTTCCGGCACGCCCCGAAGGACGGCGCCGGCGCGCTCGGCGCCTTCATCTGCCCGAGCGGCCGGCGAACCGGCGTCCCCGAGACGACCATGGTGGAAGCTCGCCCGTTGTAGCCGATCGGAATCGACAGCCAGTTCGGCAACAGCGGCTCGGCGTCGGGCCGGAACATCTTCCCCACGTTGGTGGCGTGTTCGCGCGACGAATAGAAATCGGTGTAGCCGCCGACCGAGACGGCGAGATGCATCTCCGCCGCCGCGACCGGCACCAGCGCCCGGGTGCGCAGGATCGCGTCGTCGCGCAGCGTCGCGACGTCGGCGCGGAGCAGCTCCGACAGCCGCGCCCGCACCGCCGACCACGTCCCGCGCCCGAGGGCGATGAAGGCGTCGAGCGTGCCGGTGGCGAAGACGCCCTTCGGCAGCGACGCGTCGAGGAGCCCGGCCGCCTGCAACGCGTCGACGTCGAGGACACCGGCGCCGATGCGGATGCCGGCGCGCCGCCGCTCGTCGCCCTCGGTGGAGAAGATCCCCCACGGCAGGTTCTGGATCGGAAAGTCCGACCCTTGCGCGCTCGCCACCCAGGAGACGAGAGAGGGATCGTTGGTCGGGTTCATGAGTCTCGTACTCCGATCGATGCCCCCGTCTGACGGACCGGGAAGAAGTGCTGTCGAAGAAGGCCGCGCCGCCTGCGTCCCCTCCCCCCTCGAGGGGGGAGAGGACCGGATGAGAGGGTCTTCGCTCCGGCGTGCCGTCCCGGTCGAGGAGAGGCCCCTTCACCCCTCGAGCGCCGCCCACATGTCGCGGTCGCGCTCCGCGGTCCAGATCCGCGGATGGTCGAGCCCCTGCGCCTCGTCGAGGGCGCGGGTGACGTCGAAGGGCAGACAGTGATCGAAGATCACCCAGTGGCCGTACTTCGGCTTCAGCGCCGCGTAGGTGTCCTTGTAGATGCGGTTGAGGTCGTGCCCCGCCGCGGCTCCCGCCTTCACCGAGGCATAGAGATCGACGAGGAAGGACCGCGTCCCCTCGATGCCTTCCTTGACCTTGTCCTTACCGACCAGCGCCTCGCCGCGCCCCGGCACCAGCGCCACCGGATCGAGCGCCGCGATGCGGTCGAGGGTCGCCGGCCAGTCGCCGAAATGGGCGTCGCCGGCATAGGGCGTGGCGCCGTATTCGACGAGGTCGCCGGAGAACACCACGCCCTCCTGCGGCAGCCAGGCGATGGTGTCGCCCTTGGTGTGGCCGCGGCCGATCTGATCGAGCACCACTTCGACCTTGCCGAGACGGATGGTCAGCTTCTTGTCGAAGACGATGGTCGGCCAGGTCAGCCCCGGCACGCTCTCCACCGCCCGGAACAGGCGCGGGAAGCGGCCGATCTCGCTGTCCTTGTCCTGCTCGCCGCGCTCGACGATCATCTCCCAGGTGGCGCGGCTGGCGACGACGTTGCGGAGGCCCGCCGAGCGATAGCCCTCGGCGCCGAGGACGCGCACCGCGTGATAGTGCGACAGCACCGCCCATTCGATCGGCTTGTCCGTCACCTCGCGGATGCGGCGGATGACGTCCTGCGCCATCACCGGCGTCGCCTGGGTGTCGAGCACCATCACCGAGTCGTCGCCGATGACGATGCCGGTGTTGGGATCGCCCTCCGCCGTGTAGGCCCAGGCGTGCTCGGAGATCTGAGCGAAGGTGACCTTCTTCTCTTCGAGGTCGGCCTGCGAGGCGAAGGCCTTGGTCGTCGACATGGGGCACGTTCCTTTCGAGTGGTGGGGCGTCGGCTCACATGCCCAGATAGGCGCGGCGGACGTCGTCGTTCTTCAGAAGCTCGGGACCCGATCCCTCGAGGGTGACCGAGCCGGTCTCGAGCACATAGGCGTGGTCGGCGACGGCGAGCGCGGCACGGGCGTTCTGCTCGACCAAGAGGATGGTGATGCCGGCCTCCTTCAGCATCTTCACGATGCGGAAGATCTCCTCGACGATCAGCGGCGCCAGACCCATCGACGGCTCGTCGAGGAGCAGCAGCTTCGGCCGGCTCATCATGGCGCGACCCACCGCCAGCATCTGCTGCTGGCCGCCCGAGAGCGTGCCGGCGGAAAGCTTGCGCCGCTCCCGCAGGATCGGGAAGAGGTCGTAGACCTCGTCGAGCCCGGCGCGGATCTCCGAGGACGGCCGCGTGTAGGCCCCCATGACGAGGTTGTCCTCGATCGACATCGGCCCGAACACCTGGCGGCCTTCCGGCACCTGGGCGATGCCGGCGCGCACCCGCGCGTCCGCCCGCATCCGGGTGATGTCCTGCCCGCCGTAGCGGATCGCCCCGACCGCCGCCGGCTGGACGCCGGAGATGCAGCGCAGGAGAGTCGTCTTGCCGGCACCGTTGGCCCCCACCAGCGCGACGAGTTCGCCGGCGCCGATCTCGAGGCTCACCCCGTGCAGCGCCTCGATGCGGCCGTAACGGCAGGTGAGGTCGGAGACCGCGAGCAGCGTCCCCTCGGCCTTGGCGCGCCGCGGGGTGAGCTTCTCCACCACCGTGTCGGAATGGCCGCCGAGCCCTTCCGGCGCCGGCAGCAGCGCTGTTATGCGGGCGCGCAGGAGCGCGATCTCGGCCGGCGCATGCGGATCGCCGAGCGGATCCACATGAGCGTCGAAGGACGCGTCGACGTCGGCCCAGTCCTCCGCCGTCAACACCTTGCGCGCCAGCGGGAAGGTCACGTCCTCCTCGAGCCGCATGTGTTCGCCGAGGCGAGTGCGGAACGAGCCGATCTCCTCGACCAGCTTCGCCGCCCGTTCGCCCTCCGGCGCCACCGGTTTTCCCGCGACCGGCCGCGCCAGATCGCGGATCCGCTCGACCTGATGCGGGCTCATCTCGTGGTCGCGTTCGAGCCGGTCGATGATCGCCGCGGCTTCGTTCGATCGCCGCCGGATGCGGGCGAAGAGCAGGTCGCTCTCTTTCGGGTGATGGAACCGTTCGGTGAAGGTCTCGAGATAGTCGGCGATCAGCGCCACAGTGGCGAGGTCGGTCGCCCGATCCTGTGCCGCGCGCTCGCCGGCGAGGCGATCGGCGAGGACGCCGAGCGCGTTGGTGACGCGCCACATGTTGCGATGTTCGGCTTCGATGACGCCAAGCGCTCGCATCTCACACCCCCTCGCTCTCGGCGCCGAGATAGGCGGCGACGACGTCGGGGTTCACCCGGATCTCGGCCGGCGTCCCCTCCGCGAGCTTCTTGCCGTAGTCGAGCACGACGATGCGATCCGAGACGTTCATGACCAGCTTCATGTCGTGTTCGACCAGCACCACGGTGACGCCGGTCTTCCCCAGTTGCGCGATCAGGTCCTCGATCTCGTGCGTCTCGGTGTGGTTGAGGCCGGCGGCCGGCTCGTCGAGGAAGAGGATGCGCGGGTTCGCCATCAGCGCCCGGGCGATCTCCAGCCGCTTCAGCGCCCCGTAGGGCATCGAGCGCGCCTCGGCCCCGATGTAGGCGCCGCAGCCGACGAACTCCATCGCCTCGGCGGCGCGGATGCGCGTCGCCTTCTCGCGGCCGCCGAACGAGGCGAGACCGAGGAGGCCGGCGACGACGCTCGAGTTGAGCCCGAGATGCGCACCGGTCATGACGTTCTCGATCGCCGAGAGGTTCATCGAGATCTGCAGGTTCTGGAAGGTGCGGCTCATGCCGAGCGCCGCGAGCTTCTCCGGCGCCTCGCCGCCGATCTCCTGCCCCTCGAAGCGGATCGAGCCGGAGGACGGCGTGTAGACGCCGGTGATCAGATTGAAGAGCGTCGTCTTGCCGGCGCCGTTGGGACCGATCACCGCGTGGATCGTGCCCTTGGTCACCTCGAAGGTGACGTCGGAGACCGCGGTGACGCCGCCGAAGGACTTGGTGAGGGTCTCGACCTTCAACATGCCTCAGCCCTCCCGCCGGATCAGACGGAGAAGCGACGGCACGATACCGCGCGGCAGGAAGATCATGGTGGCGACCAGGATGACGCCGAAGATCACCGTCTCGAACCCTTCGAAGTGGGCGAGGAGATCCGGCAGCAGCGACAGCAGCGCCGCCCCGAACACCGACCCCCAGATCGACGCCATGCCGCCGACCACCACCATCGTCACCAGTTCCACCGACTTGTGGAACGAGGCGACCTGCGGGGTGATGAAGCCGAGATAATGGGCGGTGAGCGATCCCATGATCGCCGCGACCACCGCCGAGAGCACGAAGACGCGGGTCTTGAACGAGGCGGTGTCGATGCCGACCACCCGCGCCGCCACTTCCGAGCCGTGCAGCGCCCGGAGCGCCCGGCCCGCCGGACTCTCGACCAGATTGCCGGCGACGAGAATGGCGACGACGAGAAGCCCGGCGAAGACCGGATACCACACCCGCTCGCCATAGAGCCGGATGCCGAAGACCGAGAGATCGCCGACCGCCATGCCGTCCGGCCCGCCGGTGAGGCTCGACTCGTTGGTCAGCACGATGGTGACGATGATGCCGAGGCCGAGCGTCGCCATGGCGAGATAGTGGCCCTTGAGGCGCAGGATGACGCGGGCGACGATCCAGGCGAGAACGCCGACCACCGCCGCCGAGACGACGAGGGCGACGGGCGCCTTCCAGTCGTAGTGCGTCGTCAGGATCGCGGAACCATAGGCGCCGAGACCGAAGAAGCCGGCGTGACCGAGACTGATCTGGCCGCAGTAGCCGATCAGCAGGTTGAGTGCGATGGCCAGCACCGCGTTCGCCATGATGCGGATCACCACGTCGAAGTAGAAGGCGTTGGGCAGCACCAGGGGCAGCACCGCCAGCACGGCGACGAGCACCAGGGTCGGCGCGTGACGCGTCGCCAAGGACGGCGCGGTGGCGAGCGCCGCCGCCGCCGTCTCCGGCGAGGCGCGACCGAGGATCGAAGAAGTCGAGGCGTCGTTCATCGTCCCCTCACACGCGATCCGACGACCCGAGACCGAAGAGGCCGCGCGGTCTGACGACGAGAATGACGAGCACCAGCACGAAGGGCACCGCGTCCTTGTAGGAGGAGGAGACGTAGCCCGCCGTCATCGTCTCGATCAGGCCGAGCAGCACGCCACCGGCGATCGCTCCGACGCCCGAGCCGAGCCCGCCGAAGGTCGCCGCGACGAAGCCCTTGAGGCCGAGCATAAGGCCGGCGTCGTAGGAGGTGGTGGCGATCGGCGTGATCAGCACGCCGCCGACCGCGCCGAGCGCCGCGGCGAGGCCGAAACTGGCGAGCAGCACCTTCTTGACGTCGACGCCGACGAGCTGCGCCGCCAGGCGATTGTGGGCGGTGGCGAGAATGCCCTTGCCGGTGCGGGTGCGGCCGAAGAAGACGGCCAGCGCCACGACCACCACCGCGGTGACGACCATCACCCACAGGCTCTGCGGCAGCAGCGTCGCCCCGCCGATGGCGATCGGCGTGTCGCCGGAGAAATGCGGCAGCGTCAGATTGCCCTTGCCGAGGGTCACTTCGACGACGCCGCGCAGGATCATCGACACGCCGATGGTGATGATGATGATCGAGGTGATGTCGGCGTCGCGCGCCGGCTCGATGGCGAGCTTCTCGACCAGCAGGCCGACGAACGCCACCACCAGGATCGCCGCGAGGACCGCGAGCGGCAAGGGAATGCCCGAGGCGGCCAGCACCGCCGCCACCATGCCGCCGAGCATGATGAACTCGCCCTGGGCGAAATTGATGACGCCGGAAGCGTTGTAGATCATCGAGAAGCCGAGCGCCGACAAGGCGTAGGTCGCGCCGACCGTCAGCCCGCTGAACAGCAACTGCAGAAACTGCGACATGGGGCTCTCCGGCTCCGCTCGGTCGTCACGAGGGGCGTCGCGCGAGAAACGTCGGAAGAGGAACCGGGAGCGCGAGCCGCGCCCCCGGTCGATCACGAGGCGCTCGTCAGTCGACGAGAGTCCACTTGCCGCCCTTGATCTCGAGCATCTTGAAGGCGGTGACGTCGAGGCCCATGTGGTCCGTCACGCTCATGTTGACGACGCCACCGGTGCCGACGAAGCCCTTGGTCGCTTCGATGGCGTCGCGCACCTTGGCCTTGTCGGTGGTGCCGGCCCGCTTGACCGCATCGGCGTAGATCATCAGCGCGTCGTAGGCATGACCGCCGAAGGTCGACACGCCCGACTTGAAGGCTTCGGTGTAGGCCTTCGAGTAGCCGACGACGACCGGCTTCTGCGGGTCGTTCGCCGGCAGGTCGTCGGCGACGATCAGCGCCGCCGCGGGCAGGCGCACGCCCTCGGCGGCATCACCGGAGAGCTTGATGTAGGACTCGGAAGCGACGCCGTGGCTCTCGTAGTGCGGCAGCTCGAGGCCGAGCTGGGCGATGTTCTTGGTGACGATCGCCGGACCCTGACCGAGACCGAACACCAGGAGCGCCTGAGCGCCGGCGATGCCCTTGATCTTGGTGAGCTGGGCGGTGACGTCGGTGTCCTTCGGTCCGTAGGTCTCGTCGGCGACGATCTCGATGCCGGCCTTGGCGGCGGCGGCGATCGTCTCCTTGCGGCCCGACTGGCCGAAGCCGGAGGTCTCGGAGAGCAGCGCCAGCTTGGAGAAGCCGCGCTTCTTCATGTCGGCGAAGACGCGCTCGGCCGCCATGCGGTCGGTGTGCGGGGTCTTGAACACCCACTTCTTCACCGGCTCGACGATGACCACCGCGCCGGCGAGGCTGATGAACGGAACTTCGGCCTTCTCGACCAGCGGCACCATGCCCATGGTGGCGCCGGTGGTGGTGCCGCCGAGGATGACGTCGACCTTGTCGTCTTCGATCAGACGCTTGGTGAAGCCGTTGGCCTTGGCCGCGTCGGAGCCGTCGTCGTAGGTGACGAGCTCGAGCTTGCGGCCGAGCAGGCCGCCGGCCGCGTTCAGCTTCTCGACGTAGAGCTGCAGCGTCTTGGCTTCCGGATCGCCGAGGAAGGCGGCCGGGCCGGTGACGGACAGCACCGAACCGATCTTGATCGGATCGGCGGCGAGCGCGGGAACCGCCGCGACGGCGGCGAACGAAAGGGCGGCGACCGCCGTCTTCACGAATCTCTGCATCGGATTTCCTCCCGGTCGAATGGGGTCGGTTCATGCCCGACCCTCGGCTTCTGGAGACACATGATACATTGACCAACCGGTCGGTCAACTATCTTCGCTCTCCGTCTTTCACCACCCCGGCCTCGTCGAGGCGAGACGGCCATGATCGGCCCCGGCCGAGGCCGGCGCAACCCGCACTCATTCGCCTCCGACCCGCCCTCCGGCGACCTTCAGCGCCTCGCTCAACACGGCGCGGTCGCCGATGTGGTTGGCGAGAACGAGAATGAGCTTGCAGTTCACCATCTGCGCCTGAGCGTCGGTCATGTCGCGCTGGCTGTCGATCAGCTCCTGATAGAAGCCGTCCGGGTCGGGAATGTTGGGATCGAGGTTCAGGTTCACGGCGTCTCTCCTCCGGCGGCCGAGGCGCGGGCGATGGCGGCGGCGATCTTCGCGGCGTCGAAAGCGCGCCAGCGCGCGGCGACGTGTTGATCGGGGCGGACGAGATAGGTGGTGCCGGCCGCACCGTCGTAGCGCGCCGCGACGAGACCCTTCACGTCGACGACATCCTCGCCGATCGAAACGACCTTCGCCTCGATCTCGCCCCGGCGCACCGCCTTCGTCGGCGCCGGGCCGAAGGTGAGGACGGTGAAGCCGTCGCCCAGATGATGCAGCAGCCAGTCGTCGCGACCGTCGACCGTCACCGGCGCGTCGGCGCAGTTGGTGCCCGGCGCCATCTTGCTCGCGAAGGCCTCTTCGTCGGGCGTGACGAGCGACGAGCCGACATAGGGCGTCGGCGTCGACAGCCGCCCCGAATTGACCAGCGGCCGCGCGAAGGCGTGATCGGCGGCGAGCTCCAGCACGGCGTTGCGGAAACGCCGACTCATCTCGCTCTTCGGCGTGATGAAGTCGGTCGAGCGGGTCGACTGGAGGAGATTGTCGTCGGCTGCGAAGGCGCGCTCCTCGTGATAGCTGTCGATCAGCGCTTCCGGCGCCGCGCCGTCGAGGACGAGCTTCAGCTTCCAGCCGAGATTGTCGATGTCCTGGACGCCGGTGTTGGCGCCGCGCGCGCCGAAGGGCGAGACCTGATGCGCCGCGTCGCCGGCGAAGATCACCCGGCCGTGGCGGAACTGGTCGATGCGGCGGCAGGCGAACTGGTAGATCGACACCCACTCGAGTTCGAATTCGGTGTCTTCGCCGAGCATCGCCTTCAGCCGCGGGATCACCTTCTCCGGCTTCTTCTCCTCGTTCGGGTCGGCGTCCCACCCGAGCTGGAAGTCGATGCGCCAGACGTCGTCGGACTGCTTGTGCAGCAGCGTCGACTGGTTGCGGTGGAACGGCGGATCGAACCAGAACCAGCGCTCGGTCGGGAAGTCGGCCTTCATCACCACGTCGGCGATGAGGAAGCGATCCTGGAAGAAGCGGCCGGTGAACTCCGCCCCGACCATCTTGCGCGTGTCGGAGTTGGCGCCGTCGCAGGCCACCACCCAGTCGGCCTCCATGGTGAAGATCCCGTCGGGCGTCTCCACCGTCAGGACCGCGTGGTCGGCCTCCTGACGCAGCGCGATCACCTTGTGCTTCCAGCGCAGGTCGACGTTCGCGAGCCCGCCGATCGCTTCGATCAGATACTCCTCCAGATAGTACTGCTGGAGATTGATCATCGCCGGCATCTCGTGATCGGCCTCCGGCAGGAGGTCGAACCGGTAGCGCAGGTCGTTCTCGAAGAAGACCTTGCCGACCTTCCACGACACACCCTTCTCCACCATCGGCGTCGCGCAGCCGAGGCGGTTCCAGATCTCCAGCGGCCGCTTGGCGTAGCAGACGGCGCGGCTGCCGATCGACACCGTGTCGTTGTCGTCGAGCACCACGGTCGCGATGCCGCGCTTGCCGAAATCGAGCGCCGCGGTCAGGCCGATCGGACCGGCACCGATCACCACCGCCGGGTGACGGACGACACGGCCCTCCGCCTGTTCCGCCGAGCGCCGATGGGCGAACTTCGGATAGGTGTAGGTCTTCAGCATGGACACTCTCCCCCGGGGGCGGCCCGCCGTCGCCGGCCCCGCTGAGGGCCGAAGGTCGCGACGGGCTCGTTGGTGCGGGATCGCTCGGGATCAATCGGTCCCGAATTCCTTCTCGTGCAGCCAGGCGGTGTGACGCGGCGGCTTCTTGGTGACCGCCCACTCGTCGACCATCTCGTGCGCGACCGCCTTCATCTTCGCCATCTCCTCCGGCGTCGTCGTCCAGGCGGCGAGCTCGAGGCGATGGCCGGACGGATCGAAGAAGTAGATCGACTTGAAGATGGCGTGGTCGGTCGGCCCGACCACCTCGATCCCCGCCGCCTCGCAGCGCGCCTTCACCCTCGTCAGAACGTCGATGCCGGCGACCTGGAAGGCGATGTGCTGGGTCCAGTCCGGCGTGTTGGGATCGCGTCCCATCGGCGGCGAATTGGGCAGCTCGAAGAAGGCGAGGATGTTGCCCATCCCCGCATCGAGGAAGATGTGCATGTAGGGATCCGGTGCCTTGGTCGACGGCACCTTGTCCTCGGCGATGGCACCGATCAGGTCCATGTCGAGAATCCGGCCGTAGAACTCGACCGTCTCTTTGGCGTCGCGACAACGGTAGGCGACGTGGTGGATCTTCTCCACGATCATGGGCGTCTCCCCTCGGATCTGGCGTCCGTCGATCCAATCGGTAACAACTGTTACCATCTGCGACAAGCTGTCTCGGTCGCATCTGCCACCGTCGTTCGCAATGCGAACGCAAAAAAGCGTCCTGGCATCGCGCCGCACCCCAGAGCGGCTTGCGAAGATCCGCCGTTTCGGCCGATATTGTCGTTGTCGGTGAAGATCTTCGGAAGATCGCCACGCCGCTTCCCCACCGCAGTGCCATCTCGCAGCTGCGAAGATGGTAACAACGGATACTCGATCGGACGGACCCCATGGCGCACGGCGACGACCTCACCGCGACGGATGCGGAAGCGACGGCGGAGACCGATCGCGGCCGCGGCGGTGTCGACGGGTTCGATCTGACCGGCTTCTTTCCCTATCGTCTGGCGGTCCTCGCCGAGCGGGTGTCGCTCGCCGTCTCCCAGCTCTATGCCGACCGTTTCGATCTCACTCGCGCCGAGTGGCGGGTGATCGCCGCGCTGGGCGCCAACCGCACCATGTCGGCGCGCGACATCGGCCCCTACTCGACCCTCGACAAGATGCAGGTGTCGCGTGCCGTCGCCCGCCTCGAGGAGCGCGGCCTCCTGCGCCGCGAAGACCACGCCGGTGACCGCCGCACCAAGATCCTGTCGCTGACACCCGCCGGACGGACGCTCTACCGGCGCATCGTGCCGTTGGTGCGAGCCCGCGAAGACGATCTCCTCGCCGCGCTGGAGCCGGCCGAACGCGCCCTCTTCGAACGCTGTATGCGCGACGTCCAGGCGCGCGCCGACGGCCTCATCGCCCGCGGCTGATCGACGCCACGGAGCCTCCGCGACGCTCCTCGGCACCCGCTCCGGTAGGGGCTCCGGGTTGCCGAAAACTCGTGCGACGAAAGTCGGTTCACCCTCTTGACCGTACGTCCGGCGATCGGGCCTACTGACCGCCTCGTGACGATCTCATGACGGTGACGTCGTCGTCGCAGGCCACCCGAGAGGCCGCGGGAATCGCAGCGTTTCGCCCGACACGAAAGTGTCGTCTCGTCTTGGTAGCCAACCTCGTCGTGCATCTCGTGAAGATGTTCGCCGCGCGCCGACCGGGTCGGTGAGACGGGGTTGTAAGGTAAGGGGTGTCGCAAGTGATGAAGACCGAACGTGCTCTGATGATCTCCGTGGCCGTCGCCGCGCTCGCCGGCTTCGCCGGGACCGCTTCGGCCCAGTCGATGGACGAACTGGTCGCCGCGGCCAAGAAGGAAGGCCAGCTCACCGTCATCGCCCTGCCCCACGACTGGTGCGGCTACGGTGGCCTGATCGACAGCTTCAAGGCCAAGTACGGTCTCACCGTCAACGAACTCAACCCCGACGCCGGCTCCGGCGACGAGATCGAGGCGATCAAGGCCAACAAGGGCAACAAGGGCCCGCAGGCCCCCGACGTCATCGACGTCGGCCTCAGCTTCGGCCCCTCCGCCAAGGCCGACGGCCTGATCCAGCCCTACAAGGTCGCGACCTGGGCCTCGATCCCCGACACCGCCAAGGACGCCGACGGCTTCTGGTACGGCGACTACTACGGCGTCCTCGCCTTCGAGGTGAACAAGGACATCGTCAAGACCTCGCCGACCGACTGGGCCGACCTCCTGAAGCCCGAGTTCAAGAACGCCGTGGCGCTCGCCGGTGATCCGCGCGCCTCCTCCCAGGCGATCCAGGGCGTCTACGCCGCCGGCCTCTCGGCTGCGGGTGGCGACGCCGCCAAGGCCGGCACCGCCGGCCTCGACTACTTCTCCAAGCTGAACAAGGCCGGCAACTTCGTGCCCGTGATCGGCAAGGCCGCCTCGCTGGCGCAGGGTGCCACCCCGGTCGTCATCCGCTGGGACTACAACGCCCTCGCCGACCGCGACACCCTCAAGGGCAACCCGCCGGTCGACGTCGTCATCCCCAAGACCGGCGTCGTCGCCGGTGTCTACGTCCAGGCGATCTCGGCCTACGCGCCGCACCCGAACGCCGCCAAACTGTGGATGGAGCACCTCTATTCCGACGAGGGCCAGATCGGCTGGCTGAAGGGCTACTGCCACCCGATCCGCTTCAACGATCTCGCCTCCAAGGGCAAGATCCCGGCCGATCTGCTCGCCAAACTGCCGCCGGCCGAAGCCTACGCCAAGGCGACCTTCCCGACGCTCGCCGAACAGTCGGCCGCCAAGGAAGTGATCACCAAGCAGTGGGACGCCGTCGTCGGCGCCAACGTCACCAAGTGAGCCACGTTCCCGGCCGCCGATCGCGACGATCGGCGGCCGGGTCGTGTCGTGCAGCCGCCCGCCGCGGAACAGCCCACGGCGTTCGGCCATCCGGCGTCCGAGCGAGGGGATCCGACGCGTGTCAGAACCATCGACAGCCACCGCCCACCGACCGGGCGGGTCCGGTCTGCCATGGGC
Source organism: Pinisolibacter sp. (assembly GCF_036782435.1). NCBI lineage: Bacteria > Pseudomonadati > Pseudomonadota > Alphaproteobacteria > Hyphomicrobiales > Ancalomicrobiaceae > Pinisolibacter > Pinisolibacter sp. The sequence goes on from NZ_DAIPZB010000032.1 coordinate 46,841, forward strand.
GTGGTTCGGCGTCGCCCCGTTCTTCCTCTTCGCCGTCCTGTTCCTGATCCTGCCGACCGCCTTCCTCATCGTCGGCGCCTTCCAGACGGCCGACGGTGAGTTCACGCTGGCCAACATCCGCGATCTGACCCACCCGTCGATCGTCGCCGCCTATCGCATCTCGATCGAGATCTCGGCGGCCTCCGCGATCGGCGGCGCGATCGTCGGGGCGCTGCTCGCCTATGCCGCGGTCGGCGGCGGTCTGCCCAGCTGGATCCGGCCGACGCTGATGACCTTCTCCGGCGTCGCCTCCAATTTCGCCGGCGTGCCGCTCGCCTTCGCCTTCCTGGCGACGCTGGGGCGCACCGGTCTCGTCACCTGGGCGCTGTCGAACTGGCTCGGCTTCAACCTCTACGCCACCGGCTTCAATCTGCTGAGCTTCCTCGGTCTGACGCTGACCTATCTCTACTTCCAGATCCCGTTGATGGTGCTGATCCTCACCCCCGCCCTCGACGGCCTGAAGAAGGAGTGGCGCGAAGCCTCGCAGATCCTCGGCGCCTCGACCTTCCAGTACTGGCGCTGGATCGGCCTTCCCGTCCTGTGGCCGAGCCTGCTCGGCGCGACGCTGCTGCTCTTCGCCAACGCCTTCGGTGCGGTGGCCACGGCTTATGCGCTGACCGGCTCGTCGCTCAACATCGTCACCATCCTGCTCTACGCCCAGATCCGCGGCGACGTGCTGCACAATCAGAATCTCGGCTACGCCCTGGCGCTCGGCATGATCCTCATCACCGGCGTCTCCAACGTCGCCTACATCTGGCTGCGCGGCCGCGCCGAGAGGTGGTCGCGATGAAGAAATCGACCTTCGGCCCCTGGCTGGCGATGATCCTCGGCGCCGCCTATTTCCTGATCCCGCTGATCGGCACGCTCGAATTCTCGATGCGCATGAAGCGCGGCGAGTACTCCTTCGAGGCCTACAAGGTCGTTCTCGGCGATCCGCGCTTCCAGGAGTCCTTCAGCTATTCGGTGGTGCTGGCGCTGGTGACCATCGCCATCGGCGTCCTCCTCGTCGTGCCGACCGCCTACTGGGTGCAACTGCGGCTGCCGAAACTCCGCCCTGTGGTCGAGTTCGTCACCCTGCTGCCGCTGGTCATCCCGGCGATCGTCATCGTCTTCGGCTACCTGCGCATGTACAATTCGCAGAGCTGGCTGCCGCTCACCGATAGCCGCCGCGGCACCGACCTGCTGCTCGCCTTCGGCTATGTCACGCTCGCCCTGCCCTACATGTACCGCTCGGTCGACACCGGGCTGCGCGCCATCGACGTGCGCACCCTGACGGAAGCGGCGGAGAGCCTCGGCGCCGGTTGGGCGACGATCCTCTTCAAGGTGATCTTCCCCAACATCCGTTCGGCGATCCTGTCGGGGGCGTTCCTGACCTTCGCCATCGTCATCGGCGAATTCACCTTCGCCGCGCTGCTCGACCGGCCGGCCTTCGGCCCCTATCTGCAACTGGTCGGCGCCAATCGCGCCTACGAACCGGCGGCTCTGGCGATCATCGCCTTCGTCGTCACCTGGGCCTGCATGGGCCTCATCCAGGTCTTCGGTGCCGCCCGCGGTACCGGATCGAAATCGTGATCGGGGGCCGGATGAGCTTCATCGATATTCACGGGCTGAAGAAGTCCTTCGGGCCGGTCACCGTCGTCCACGACTTCCACCTCGCCGTCGAGCGCGGCGAATTCGTCTCCTTCCTCGGCCCCTCGGGCTGCGGCAAGACGACGATCCTGCGCATGATCGCCGGCTTCGAGACCGCGACCGCCGGCTCGATCGCCATCGACGGCAAACAGGTCGCCCATCTGCCGCCCGCCAAGCGCGACGTCGGCATGGTGTTCCAGGCCTACGCCCTCTTCCCCAACATGACGGTGGCGCAGAACATCGCCTTCGGCCTGCGCGTCGCCAAGAAGAGCGCCGCCGAGATCCGCACCCGCGTCGGCGAGATGCTCGATCTGATCAAGCTGCCGGACCTCGGCGACCGCTACCCCTACCAGCTCTCCGGCGGCCAGCAGCAGCGCGTGGCGCTCGCCCGCGCCATCGCTGTGAAGCCGCAGGTGCTCCTCCTCGACGAGCCGCTCTCGGCGCTCGACGCCAAGATCCGCGTCTCCTTGCGCGAGGAGATCCGGGCGCTACAGAAGGACCTCGGCATCACCACCATCTTCGTCACCCACGACCAGGAGGAGGCGCTGTCGATGTCCGATCGCATCGTCGTCCTCAACGAGGGACGCGCCGAGCAGGTCGGCTCCCCCTTCGAGGTCTACAACTTCCCGCGCACCCGCTTCGTCGCCTCCTTCGTCGGCACCCTCAATCTGATGACCGCGGTGGTGGTCGACGCCGCCGCCGGCCGCCTCACCCTCGACGGGCGCGACGTCGCCACCGCGAAGCCGATCGTCGGCCGCCGCGCCGGCGACACGGTGACGGTGGCGCTGCGCCCCGAGGCGGTGAACCTCGGCGACGGGACGGCGCGGTCCGACACCCTGCCGGGCGTCGTCGAGGACGTCGCCTTCCTCGGCGCGGTGGTGCGCATCCGCGTTCGCCTCGACGCCCAGACCGTCACGCTCGACACGTTCAACCAGCCGAGCGTCGCCTTGCCGAAGCAGGGAGAGGCGGTGAAACTGACCTTCGCGCGAGAGGACCTTCTCGTGCTCGACGGAGACGCGTGAGGCGATGGGTACCCCCAGAGCCATCCTCTTCGACAAGGACGGCACCCTCCTCGACTACTGGGCGAGCTGGGGTCCGGTGAACCGCGCCGCCGTGAACCTCGCCTCCGCCGGCGACCCCCGGCTCGCCGCGCGCCTCTACCATGTCGGCGGAGTCGACGAGACCGGCCGCGCCGCCAACACCCATTCGCTGCTCGCCGCCGGCTCGGCCTTCGACATCGCCCGCATCTGGGTCGCCGCCGGCGCCCGCTTCACCGTGCCGATGCTCACCCGCGCCCTCGACGACCTGTTCCGCGCCTCGGTCGACGACATGGTCCCGGTCGGCGATCTCGCCGCCATACTCGGACGCCTCGACGCCCGAGGCCTCGCCCTCGGCATCGCCTCCTCCGACGGCGAAGCGGCGATCCGCGCCACCGTCGCCCGCTTCGGCCTCGGCGACGTCATCGACTTCGTCGCCGGCTACGACAGCGGCCACGGCCCCAAGCCCGAGCCGGGCATGGTCCACGCGTTCTGCCGCGCCGTCGGCGTCGAACCGCACGAGGTCGCGGTGGTCGGCGACACGCTGCACGATCTCGACATGGGCCGCGCCGCCGGCTGCGGCTTGCGGGTCGGCGTCCTCACCGGCACCGGCACCCGCGACGTCCTGGTCGAGGCCGCCGACCTCGTCCTCGACGACATCGCCGCACTCGAAGCCGCCCTCTTCGGCTGATCGCTCCCGTCCGCGGTCGACACGCCACGCGATCGTTCCGCACGGGGTGCCGGGCCGCCGCTTGCCGACATCGACGCTCTCGGCCATCCTCTCCCCGGGCGGAAGGGCGACGGACGACGGACGACGGACGACGTGATGTTCGCCCTTCGAACCTTCGTCGAGGGCGCGCCTCTCGCCGCTTGACTTCGGGCATCAAAAAAACGAACGTTCGTTCATATAATCGAGACCGTGGCGTCACCCGCGCCGCGACCGGGAGGGGACCCGCCCCAGATGGCCAGGATCGAAGACGAAATCGACCGCCGCGCGCCGGCCTACGCCGAGAATCACGCCGCCCTCGCCGACAAGGTCGCGGAGTTGCGCGCTCGCGCCACTCGCGTCGCCGCCGGCGGTGGCGAAACGGCGCGCGCGCGCCACGTCGCCCGCGGCAAGCTGCTGCCGCGCGACCGCATCCGCCTGTTGCTCGACCGCGGCTCGCCCTTCCTCGAACTCTCGCAACTCGCGGCCCAGGGCATGTACCGCGACGAGGTGCCCTCCGCCGGCATCATCACCGGCATCGGCCGCATCGAGGGCCGCGAATGCCTGATCGTCGTCAACGACGCGACGGTGAAGGGCGGCACCTACTTCCCCATGACGGTGAAGAAGCACCTGCGCGCCCAGGAGATCGCCGCCAAGAACGAGTTACCCTGCGTCTACCTCGTCGACAGTGGTGGCGCCAATCTGCCCAACCAGGACGAGGTCTTCCCCGATCGCGATCACTTCGGCCGCATCTTCTACAATCAGGCCAACATGTCGGCGCGCGGCATCCCGCAGATCGCCGTGGTGATGGGGTCGTGTACCGCCGGCGGCGCCTATGTCCCTGCGATGTCCGACCAGTCGATCATGGTGCGCGATCAGGCGACCATCTTCCTCGGCGGCCCGCCGCTGGTTAAGGCGGCGACCGGCGAGGTGGTCACCGCCGAAGACCTCGGCGGCGCCGACGTCCACACCCGCACGTCGGGTGTGTCGGACCTGATGGCCGAAGATGACGCCCACGCCCTCGGTCTCGCCCGTCAGGCGGTGAAGAATCTCGCCAGACCGAAGCCCGCCGGCCCGATGCTGCGGAGCCCACGCGAGCCCGTCCTCGACCCAGCCGATCTCTATTCGATCGTCTCGGCCGATCCGAAGAAGCCCTTCGACATCCGCCAGATCATCGGCCGCATCGTCGACGGCTCCGACTTCGAGGAGTTCAAGCCGCTCTACGGCACGACTCTGGTCTGCGGCTTCGCCCATGTCTGGGGCTATCCGGTCGGCATCGTCGCCAACAACGGCATCCTCTTCTCCGAGAGCGCGCTCAAGGGCGCACATTTCGTCGAGCTCTGCGCCCAGCGCGGCATCCCGCTCTTGTTCCTGCAGAACATCACCGGCTTCATGGTCGGACGGAAGTACGAATCCGGCGGCATCGCCAAGGACGGCGCCAAGATGGTCAACGCCGTCGCCTGCGCGAGCGTCCCGAAGATCACCGTGGTGATCGGCAACTCCTTCGGTGCCGGCAACTACGGCATGTGCGGCCGCGCCTACGACCCCAACTTCCTCTACATGTGGCCCAACGCCCGCATCTCGGTGATGGGCGGCGAGCAGGCCGCGAACGTTCTCGCCCAGGTCCGCCGCGATGGGCTGGAGGCCAAGGGCGGCGCCTGGTCGGCCGAGGACGAGGAGGCGTTCAAAGCGCCGATCCGCGCCCAGTACGAAGAGCAGGGCTCGGCCTGGTACTCCTCGGCGCGCCTCTGGGACGACGGCGTCATCGATCCGATGGACACCCGCCTCGTCGTCGCCCTGTCGCTGTCGGCCGCCTTCAACGCGCCCCCGAAGGAAACCCGCTTCGGCGTCTTCCGCATGTGACGGCGCACTCGCCGTCCCGCCGTCCTCTCCTTCCGACGCCCGAGGGTCACCGATGACCACCCGTCCGATCCGCCCGATCCGCACCCTGCTCGTCGCCAACCGCGGCGAGATCGCGTGCCGCATCTTCTCCACCGCCCGCCGCATGGGGATCCGCACCGTCGCCGTCCATTCGGAGGCCGACGCCGACGCGCTCCACGTCCGCACCGCCGACGAGGCCCACCTCATCGGCCCGGCCGCGGCGCGCGACAGCTACCTGCGCATCGACCGCATCCTCGAAGCGGCGAAGGCGTCCGGTGCCGATGCCATCCACCCCGGCTACGGCTTCCTCTCCGAGAACGCCGAATTCGCCGAGGCCGTCGCCGCTGCCGGCCTGATCTTCGTCGGCCCGCCGGCCTCCGCCATCCGCGCCATGGGCTCGAAGAGCGCCGCCAAGTCGCTGATGGAGACCGCCGGCGTGCCCCTGGTCCCCGGCTATCACGGCGCCGATCAGGACCCGGAACTGCTCGCCCGCGAGGCGACCCGCATCGGCTATCCCGTGCTGATCAAGGCCTCCGCCGGCGGCGGCGGCAAGGGCATGAAGGTGGTCGAGCGCGCCGAGGATTTCGCCGCGACCCTCGCTTCGGCCAAGCGCGAGGCCGCCTCGTCCTTCGGTGACGATCGCGTGCTGATCGAACGCTACCTGACCAAGCCGCGCCACATCGAGGTGCAGGTCTTCGCCGACGCTCACGGCGACACCCTCCATCTCTTCGAGCGCGACTGCTCGGTGCAGCGCCGTCACCAGAAGGTCATCGAGGAAGCCCCCGCCCCCGGCATGACGCCCGAGCGCCGCGCCGCGATGGGCACCGCCGCCGTCGAAGCGGCGCGCGCCGTCGGCTACGTCGGCGCCGGCACCGTCGAGTTCATCGCCGAAGGCGACGACTTCTTCTTCATGGAGATGAACACCCGCCTGCAGGTCGAGCATCCCGTCACCGAGGCGATCACCGGCGAGGATCTCGTCGAGTGGCAGATCCGTGTCGCCCGCGGCGAGGCGCTGCCCTGCCGCCAGGAAGATCTCGTGGTCATGGGCCATGCCGTCGAGGCGCGCCTCTACGCCGAGGACGCGGATCGCGACTTCCTGCCCCAGACCGGCCGGCTCGATCATCTCGCCTTCCCGACGAACGTCCGCATCGACGCCGGCGTGGCGACCGGCGACGTGGTCTCGCATCACTACGATCCGATGATCGCCAAGCTGATCGCCCACGGCGCCACCCGCGAGGAGGCGCTGGAGCGGCTCGCCGACGCGCTCGCCGCGACCGAGGTGATGGGCCTCGTCACCAACCGCGCCTTCCTCGAGCGCATCCTGCGCCATCCCGAATTCGTCGAAGCCCGTCACGACACCGGCTTCATCGCCCGCAACGCCGACGCCCTCTTCGCCCCGGCGATCGCCGACGATCGCCTCGCCGTTCTCGCCGCCCTCGCCGTTCTCGAACGCGAGAAGGCGACCATGCCCCACGCCCCCGCCGATCCCCATTCTCCCTGGGGAGAGGCGGGGGCGTGGTGCATGAACCTCCCCGCCCGCTCGGAAGTGAGCTTCCGCGACGGCGCCGACACCCGCACCCTCGCCTTCGACCGCCTCGCCGGCCGCACCACTCATGTCGGCCCCGAAGGCGAGGTCGAGGTCGCCGCCACCCTCCTCGCCGACGGCCGGCTCGACGCCCGCCTCGGCGCGACCCGGCTCACCGCCCGCGTCGTCTTCGTCGCCGATCGCATCGCGATCTACACCGGCCGCGATCAGGCGAGCTTCACCCTGGTCGACCCGCGCGCCGGCGACGACGCCCACCACCACCACGCCGACCGGCTGGTGGCGCCGATGCCCGGTTCCGTCGTCCAGGTGCTGGTCGAGGCCGGCGCCACCGTCGCCAAGGGCGATCCGTTGGTGGTGGTCGAGGCGATGAAGATGGAACATGTCATCCGCGCCCCCCACGACGGCGTCGTCGAACGCGTCGACGTCGCCGTCGGCGACGTGGTGGCCGACGGTACCGAACTGGCGGTGATGGCGGCGGAGGACTGAGATCGGGGTCCGGCCGATCACGGCCGGACCGCCGCCGTCGATCATCCCCCGGACCTTTCGCCGCGTCGATCGATTTTTTCGCGCGACGATCGCCATCGCGATTCCGCCTCGTCATGCGCCTCCACGCCCCCGGACTCGGCGTCGCGTGGCCGATTCCGCGCCCGAATTCGCGAAATCGCCGTCCGCCGCCGCGCGGCTCCTGCGCAGTCGAGCCTCTTGACGGGCGCGGCGTCATTCGCTCCGATCGCCTCCACTCGTGATCACATTCGATGGAGAAGCGGCATGTCGGCGAAGAACCCGTGGCTGAGAGAGGCGAACCTGATCGGCGGCGCCTGGGTCGGTGCCGACGGCGGCGCCACCCTCACCGTCACCAACCCGGCGACCGGCGAGGTGCTCGGCACCATTCCCGACGTCGGCCGCGCCGAGGTCGCCCGCGCCATCGCCGCGGCGGAAGCCGCCTTCCCCGCCTGGGCGGCGAAGACCGCGGCCGAGCGCGCCACCATCCTGATGAAGCTGGCGAACCTGATCCGCGCCAACGTCGACGCCCTCGGCGAGCTTCTCACCATGGAGCAGGGCAAGCCGCTCGCCGAAGCCAAGGGAGAGGTCCTCGGCTCGGCCGGCTACGTCCAGTGGTTCGCCGAAGAGGCCCGCCGCGTCTACGGCGACACCATTCCCTCGCCCTGGGCCGACCGCCGCATCCTGGTGCTCAAGGAGCCGGTCGGCGTCGTCGCCGCGATCACGCCGTGGAACTTCCCCTCCTCGATGATCTCGAGGAAGCTCGGCGCGGCGCTCGCCGCCGGCTGCACCGCGGTGATCAAGCCGGCCGAACTCACCCCCTATTCCGGCATCGCCTGGGGCATGCTGGCGGAAGAGGCGGGCGTCCCCGCCGGTGTCGTCAACATCGTGACGGGCAAGCCGGCGCCGATCGGCGACGAGTTCCTCGAGAACCCGGCGGTGCGCAAGATCACCTTCACCGGCTCGACCGCCGTCGGCCGCATGCTCGCCGGCCGCGGCGCCGAGCGGCTCAAGCGCGTGTCGATGGAACTGGGCGGCAACGCGCCGCTCATCGTCTTCGACGATGCCGACGTCGACCGGGCGGTGGCCGGGGCGGTCGCCTCGAAGTTCCGCAACTCCGGCCAGACCTGCGTCTGCACCAACCGCTTCATCGTCCAGGCCGGCATCTACGACGAATTCGCCGAGAAGTTCGCCGCCGCGGTGGCGGCGCTGAAGGTCGGCAACGGTCTCGAGGCCGGCACCGTCCAGGGCCCGCTGATCGAGGAGAAGGCGGTCGCCAAGGTCGAGAGCTTCGTCGCCGATGCGTTGGAGAAGGGCGGCCGCGTCACCGTCGGCGGCAAGCGCCACGCGCTCGGCCACGGCTTCTTCGAGCCGACCGTCATCTGCGACGCCCACATCGACATGAAGTTCGCCCAGGACGAGATCTTCGGCCCCGTCGCGCCGCTCTTCCGCTTCGACACCGAGGAGGAAGCGGTGGCGATCGCCAACGGCTCGCCCTACGGGCTGGCCGGCTACTTCTACACCCGCGACCTCGGCCGCGCCTTCCGCCTCGCCGAGAAGCTGAAGTTCGGCCAGATCGGCATCAACGAATCGGTGCTGACCACGGAAGTCGCGCCCTTCGGCGGCGTGAAGGATTCGGGCTTCGGCCGCGAGGGCTCGAAGTACGGCCTCGACGACTATCTCGACGTCAAATACGTCTGCGTCGGCGGCCTCTGACGGTGAACGCGTGAGGACCCGGCCCGTTCGGGGCTCCACGAGCGAGGCCGGGCTCGACGCGCGGCGGCCGGTCGGGCCGTGACCACGGGGAAATTCCGCGGTGTCGGATTACCTCGTGACGGCGCCGACCGCGCCTCCCGCCCGGACGGCGAAGTGGAAGCCGCGACTTCCGCGCGGAACGCGCCTCGGGCGGCCGAGCGGGCCGAGGGTGCGTTCGCCGCAGCGCGATGCCGATCCGCGGCCGGCGGCTCGCCGGCCGCTCGTGGATGGTTCGGCGACGAACGTCATTTCCCGCTTGCCACGATCGGACGGGGTCGCTATATCCACCCCGTCCGGCGGCACCACCGCCCGCTGCTCCCTTCGTCTAGCGGCCCAGGACGTCGCCCTCTCACGGCGAAAACAGGGGTTCGAGTCCCCTAGGGAGCGCCAC
>NZ_DAIPZB010000033.1:0-56274 GCF_036782435.1 Pinisolibacter sp.
CAGGCCGCAACTCACGAAATTCGGACGAGTCCGAATTTCGTGAACTCGGTATGATCCGCGCTCGAACCGGCTCGACCGGTTCGCCTCCCCCTCTCTCGCCGCCCCGTGAGGGAGGGGCCTCGCGCCGCCGCGGACGCACGTGTTGCCGTCCGCGGCGGCGCGGCGTTTCGCAGCACCCCGGCCCCGCCTCCCAGATCCGGTACCGCTCTTCGTCGATCGTGCTAGTCTCCCGCGGCCCGTGGAGGACGACGGGTTTCGAACATCCGTTGCGCTCGATCAGGGACGCGCAGGAGGAGACCGACGATGGCGAAGCACATCTCGACTATTCTGGCGACCGGCCTCCTCGGCCTGGCACTCGGCACCGGTGGAACCGCGGCGCTCGCCGCTTCTCCGGCGCCCGCCGCCCCCGCGGCCGGTGACGCTTCCGCGTCGATGATGCAGGGCATGCCCTATCCGCCGACGATCGAGCAGGTCTTCGAGATGCTCGATGGCGATCACGACGGCGTCGTCACCCTCGCCGAGGCGCTGAAGGGCATCGGCCAGCACTTCGACATGGTCGATCAGAACAAGGACGGCACCCTCGACGCCGGCGAATTCGAGAGCTGGTTCGGTCGCGCCAACCCCGAGGCGGCACAGTTCTTCCTGTCGCTCTACGACATCGACGGCGACGGCAAGGTCACCAGGGCCGAGTTCGAGAACCCGGTGAAGAAGCGCTTCGCCCTCTTCGATCGCAACGACGACGGCAAGGTCACGCCCGACGAACTGCGCTTCGCCCGGATGCTGATGTCCGGCGGGCCGACCAGCCTGCTGGTCCCGCCGATGGTGTCGGCAGGCCCGCAGGCCCCCCAGGCACCCCAGGCTCCGGCTGCGAAGATGCCGCTGAGGCCGTCGCAGCCGATGCCGCAGTATCCGCCCGCTCCGGCGCCGCAGTCCTATCCCCAGCAGGCGATGCCGCCGATGATGCAGCAGCAGATGCCGCAATCGCTCGGCCCGGCGCCCGGCGTCTACGGACCCGGTGGGCAGAGCTGGAATCCGTCGGGCCGGCAGATGTTCCAGGGCGGATCCAATCCCATGTACATGCCGCAGGGTCCGATGCGCTGATCGCACGCCGTTCTCGCGAATGAGACCGAGCCGACGATGTTTCGACCCGTTCGAAAACTCGTCGGCGAAGGCGAGCCCGAACCGGTGCCGGCCGGTCGGGCCGTGACGCACATGAAAGTCGGACTTACCGAATTTCATGTGCCCCGAATGACATGAGGCGCGCGTCCGTGATGGACGCGCGCCTCTTCGTTTCGTCTTCGTCCCGTCGCTCTCAGGCCGCGGCGGTGGTCGCCGGAGTGTCGGCGCCTCCCGTCGGGAAGGTGATGTCGACCGTGGTGCCGACGTTCGGGGTCGAGGCGATGGTCATCTTGCCGCCGTGCAGTTCCACCAGCGAGCGGGCGATGGCGAGCCCCAGGCCCGAGCCCTTGTGGCTCTTGGTGAACTGGTTCTCCACCTGGACGAAGGGCCGACCGATCGCGTCGAGGTGATCGGCGGGGATGCCGATGCCGGTATCGGCGATGGAGACGGCGATGGTGTCGTTCCGCGTCTCCGCCTTCAGCGACACTCGCCCGCCCGGCGGCGTGAACTTCACCGCGTTGGACATCAGGTTCAGCACCACCTGCTTCACCGCCCGCCGGTCTCCGAAGAAGTGCAGGCCGGGCTCGACCTCGGTGGTCATGGTCAGCGACTTCTCATCGGCCGCATGCGCGATGATCTTGCTCGCCTCGGCCAGGATGTCGTCGAGCACCACCGGTTCGCGGGCGAGTTCCATCCGCCCCGCCTCGATCTTCGACATGTCGAGGATGTCGTTGATGACGTTGAGCAGGAACATGCCGGAATCGTGGATGTCGCGGGCGTATTCGACGTACTTCTCCGGCCCGAAGGCGCCCATCACCGTGCCGGTCATGATCTCCGAGAAGCCGATGATGGCGTTGAGCGGTGTGCGCAGCTCGTGCGAGATGTTGGCGAGGAAGTCCGACTTGATCTTGTTGGCCTCTTCGGCGCGGACCTTCTCTTCCGAGTACTTCTCGGCCAGTTCGACGAGCTGTTGCGCCTGGATCTCCAGCTTGCGGCGCGACGAACGCAGGTCGAGGACGGTGCCCATCAGCCGCTTCTCGCTCTCGATCAACCGCTCCTCGTGGCGCTTCAACTGGGTGATGTCGGTGCCGACCGAGACGAAGCCGCCGTCCTTGGTGCGTCGTTCGGAGATCTGCAGCCAGCGCCCGTCTTCGATCTGCGCCTCGAACGAGCGCGCGCCTTCGTCGCTCTCGCCTTCGGTCTGCATCGGCGTGCGCACCAGCGGCTGGCGCGCGTCGCGCATCACCGTCGCATAGGGCGTTCCCGGCCGGGCCGCCGCGTCGGCGAGGCCGTGCAGTTGGCGATACTTCGAATTGCACATCACCAGCCGGTTGTCGGCGTCCCACAGGACGAAGGCCTCGGAAATCGTCTCGATCGCATCGTTGAGGCGCAGGTCGGCGGCGAGCGTCGTCTCGACCAGACGGCGATGCTCGGTGATGTCGGCGGCGATGCCGATGAGATGACGCGAGCCGGTCTCGGCGCGATCGACCACCTCGGCGCGGACGCGGAACCACAGCCAGCCGCCGTCGGCGCGCTTGAGGCGGAAGGCCCGGTCGAGCGTGTCGACTTCGCCGGTGAGAAGCTGGTTGGCGAGGATCTCGAAGTCGATGTCGTCGTGATGGACGAGACGGCGAACCTCGCCGAAGCCGATCAGGCTGTCGGTGCCCTCGAGGCCGAGCATCTCGAACATCGAGGCCGACCAGTAGAAGCGCCCGCGGGCGAGATCCCAGTCCCAGAAGCCGCAGCGTCCGCGTTTGAAGGCGGTCTCGGTCCTCGCCGTCGTCGCGGCATAGAGCTCGTCGGCAGCGTTGGCGCGCAGCGCCTGGACGAAATAGGCGTAGGTCAGAACCAGGAGGATGACGGCGGTGAAGACGAAGAGCGTGACGTTGGAGCGCAGGCTCTTGCGCCACTCGCCGAAGATGGCCGACTGATCGACCAGCACGGCGACCGCCCCGAGCCCGCTGCCGACGTGATGCACCGTGGCGTAGACTTGGCGGCCGTCCGGCAACGACAGGTCCATGACGCCGGCGCGGGCGCCGAAGACGGTCAGCGGTTGCGCCGGTCCGAGCAGGTCGGCGAGCGTCCGCTTGTCGAGCTCCGTCGTGGCCGGCGCGGCGGCGACGATCCGCCCGTCGCCGTCGGCGACCAGGATCTGGCGGCCCGGCGCGGTGGCGCGCGGCGGCAGCGTCTCGCCGAGCGCGCTCTTCAGCGCCACGGCCCAGCCGGTCTTCTCGACGTCGGCCGCCGGATCGGCGAAACGGGCCGAGAGGGTGGCGGCGATCAGGGTCGCCTCGTCGCGGGCGGCGTCGTCGAGCGCCTGCCGCGTCTCCATCACGCCGACGATGCGGGTCAGCGCCAGGACGACGATGAAGGTGACGATCAGGATCGGGATCGACCGGCGCAGCAGCGGCTCGGCTTCGAGAATGTGACGGTAGGCCGGCGTCGACAGCAGGCGGGCGTGCCCGCTCAGTCTCGGCTTGGCGACGATCTCCGCCAGCCTTCCAGGAATCCATGACGAATCATGGGCAGAACCAGCCTGCGCCACGGTGTGACCCCCCGGTCGTTTCATGAGAGATTCGACCGGGTAGACACCCCACAGCCCTGCGAATCACCCTCATTTGAATCGAGGCGACTCGCCTTGTCCATAGGGTTTCGGATGCCTAAACGAGCGATTCGTGTTCCTACGAATCACCCGCGAATCCGCCCGGATTCGCGGGTGATTCGGCGATGTCGGCGGCTCAGTCGAGCGAGCGCGCGGCGATGTCGGCGACGTCGCGCGACAGGCCGGGCGTGGCGGCGACGCGTTTCAGTTCGGCCTCCGCATAGGCGCGCCGGCGCGGCTCCAGCGACCGCCACGATCGGAACGCCGACAGCAGTCTCGCCGCGACCTGCGGATTGATCCGGTCGAGCGTGAGGACCTTTTCGGCGACGAAGGCGAAGCCGGCGCCGTCGGCCCGATTGAACTGCGTCTGGTTGCCGGTGGCGAAGGTGGTGATCAGCGCCCTGACCCGGTTCGGATTGGTGATCGAGAAGGCGGGATGCAGCGTCAGCGCCGAGACTCGCTCGAGCGTTCCGGGAACCGGTGCCGTGGCCTGGACCATCAGCCACTTGTCGATCACCAGGGCGTCTCCGGCGAAGCGATCGTGGAAGTCGGCGAGCACCGTGGGGCTCGCCGGCAGGTCGGCGCCGACGATCGCCGACAGCGCCGCCAGCCGATCGGTCATGTTGTCGGCGCTCTCGTAGCGGGCGATCGCCAGATCGCCGTCGCCGGCTCTGACGAGATGGTCGAGCGCCGCGTTGCGCAGTGCGCGCCGTCCGGCGGACGCCGCATCCGGCGACCAGGAACCGGTGCCTGCGAAAGCGTCGTGGATGGTTCGGAAGACGTCGCGGCAACCCTCGGCGATGGCGCCGCGCAGCATGTGGCGTGCCGCGAAGATCGCATCCGGATCGACGTCGACGGCGATCTCGCGGGAGATGTCGGCTTCCGTCGGCAGCCCGACGGCGAGCGCCCGGAAATCCGGATCGAGCGACGGATCGATCGCCACGCGTCGGAAGGCGTCGACGATGCGCTGGTCGATCGACGGCGTCCGTCCGTCGCGGATCGCCCGCGTCGCCTCCACCAGCGTCCGCATCGCCATCGTCTGGCCGGCCTGCCAGCGATTGAACGGATCGCCGTCGTGGGCCATCAGGAACGTGATGTCCTCGGTGTCGAGCCCGCTGGTGAGCTTCACCGGCGCCGAGAAGCCGCGCAGCAGCGATGGCACCGGCCGTGCCGGAACCCCCTCGAAGACCACGTCGTGGTGGGTCTCGGTGAGCACCAGGACGTCGCCGCGGATCTCGGCGCCCTCGACCGAGGTCCAGCCGAGGTCGGCGCCGTCGGGGCCGACGAGCCCGAAACGCACCGGGATGGTCAGCGGCTTCTTGATCGGCTGGCCCGGCGTCGACGCCGTCGACTGGTCGAAACCGAGCCGCAATCGGCCCGTCGCCCCGTCCCAGGCGATGGAGACCACCAGTTCCGGCGTGCCGGCCTGGGTGTACCACAGCCGGAAACGGTCGAGATCGCGCTGCGTCGCGTCCGCGAAACAGGCGAGGAAGTCCTCCACCGTCGCCGCCGAGCCGTCGTGGCGGGCGAAATAGAGATCCATGCCGCGCCGGAAATCCTCCGCTCCGAGCAGCGTGGCGAGCATGCGGACCACCTCGGCGCCCTTCTCGTAGACGGTCGCCGTGTAGAAGTTGTTGATCTCGCGATAGACGTCCGGGCGCACCGGATGGGCGAGCGGACCCGCGTCCTCCGGGAACTGGTGGCTCTTGAGGAGGCGCACGTCGGCGATGCGCTTGACCGCCCGCGAGCGCTGGTCCGCCGAGAACTCCTGATCGCGATAGACCGTCAGCCCTTCCTTCAGGCACAGCTGGAACCAGTCCCGGCAGGTGATGCGGTTGCCGGTCCAATTGTGGAAGTACTCGTGGGCGATGACGCCTTCGACATGGGCGTAATCGGCGTCGGTCGCCGTCCGCGGGCTCGCCAGAACGTATTTGTCGTTGAAGACGTTGAGCCCCTTGTTCTCCATCGCCCCCATGTTGAAGTCGCCGACGGCGACGATCATGAAGACGTCGAGATCGTACTCGCGTCCGTAGACCTCCTCGTCCCACCGCATCGAGCGCTTCAGCGCATCCATGGCATAGTCGGCGCGATCTTCGCGGCCGTGCTCGACGAAGATCTCGAGCTTCACCTCGCGGCCCGATATGGTGGTGAAGCGGTCTTCGATGCGGCCGAAGTCGCCGGCGACCATGGCGTAGAGATAAGCGGGCTTGGGGTGCGGATCGTGCCAGACGGCGTAGTGGCGATCGGTTCCGGGGATGTCGCCGGCGTCGACCGGATTGCCGTTGGACAGCAGGAACGGCGCATCCTTCCGGCTTCCCTCGATCCGCGTGGTGTAGACGGCGAGCACGTCGGGCCGGTCGAAGGCGGGCGTGATGCGGCGGAAGCCCTCCGCCTCGCACTGGGTGCACCAGTTGTCGGAGGATCGGTAGAGCCCCATCAACTTGGTGTTGGCGGCCGGATCGAGCCGGGTGACGACGGTCAGGTGGAAATCCTCGGCCGGCGGCGCGAGAAGCTCGAATGACCGAGTTCCGAGACGCCAGGCATCGGCGGCGAGAGGAACCCCGTCGAGCGCCACGGAGACGACGTCGATCTCGTCGGCGTCGAGGACGAGCGGCGTGCCGGCGGGCGTCTCGGCGCGTCGAGAAAAGCCGGTGACGGCGGTGACGACGGTCTCCGACGGATCGAGATGAAAATCGAGGCGGACCCCGGTGACCCCGTAGGGTGTGGGGCGATAGTCCGCGAGGCGGACCGGTCCGTTGTCGGCGCCCGCGACGGCGACTTCCATCGATGTTCCTCCTGGTTCCGCTCCCGCGCCCATGGGGTCTCGTCCGCTCCTCGGAGACGACGGGGAGGCCCAACGTGAAAGGGAACTCTGTCGACGCCGGTCCTTCGGCCCCTGCGCCGGTCGACCGTTCGTTCCATTTGATCCGGCCACGCCGCCATGTCGTTGATTTCGATCATATTCACCGCGGCGGTGCAATGAATCCCGCACTTCGTCGAACCGCCTCGAACGGTCGCGTCCCCGGCGCCCCCGCGCCGGCGGCGGTTCGCGCCGGCTTGACTTGCGAACGATTGTCGACTATCGACTGACGAATTACGAAAATCATCAGTCGACAGTCCGAGCCGAACGGCGGGGGTTTCGACCGGTGGTCGGGAGACTGGCGATGACACCGACCGAAGCCGACGACAGGCACGACACGCGAACGCGGATCCTCGACGCGGCGGATCGGCTCTTCCGTCATTACGGCTACGCCAAGACGACCGTCGCCGATCTGGCGCGCGAACTCGGCATGTCGCCGGCCAACGTCTACCGCTTCTTCGCCTCCAAACTCGAGATCGTCGAAGGCATCGCCGCGCGCATGCTCGACCAGCGCCACGTCCACAACCTCGCCATCGTCGCTTCCGCCGGGTCCGCCACGGAGCGGCTCGTCCGTTTCTTCGTCGACAATTATCGCTTGAACGTCGAAGCCTTCGCCGTCGATCCCAAGGCCTACGAGATCGTCGAAGTGGCGATGGCCGAGCAGTGGCCGACCATCTCCAGACATCTCGTCCAGATGACCGACGTCATCGAGGCGCTGATCCGCGAGGGCGTCGCCTCCGGTGAATTCCCCTCCCGAGCGGACTTGCGCCGGTCGGCCGCCATGACCAATCAGGCTTTCGTCTCGCTCTTCCACCCGACCCTCATCCTCCAGTGCGCCGAAGTTCCCGAACGGGCCGGACCGGAGGAGTTGGCGGAATTCGTCATTCGAGCCCTGCGTTGCCCCTGAAGGCGTCGCGATCACCCGGCGAACCGCCGCAGCGGAATTCTCAGGAGCACTCCGACATGACCCGCCCGAACTTCCGCTCGACGCTCGCCCTCGCCGGCGCCCTCGCCGCCGCCGCGACCCTCGCCGGCTGCCGTGAGGAAAAAGCCGAGGAGACCGTCGACCACGTCCGTCCGGTCAAGACCATGACCATCACGGCCGGCGACGAGACGCGCCTCATCCGCTACTCCGGTTCGGTCCGCGCCCGGGTCGAGACCGCACTCGGCTTTCGTGTCCCCGGCAAGCTCGTCGAGCGTCGCGTCGACGTCGGCACCCGGGTCGAGACCGGCCGGATCCTCGCCCGCCTCGATCCGACCGACCTCGAACTCGCCCTGAAGGCGGCCGAGGCCAATGTCGCGGCGGCCCGCTCGCGCGAGAAGGTGGCCGAAGATGGCCTCGCTCGCGCCCGTTCGCTCAACACCAAGGGCTTCGTCGCCGACGCCAACCTCGACCGCGCCAAGCTCGAGGCCGATCAGGCCGCGGCGTCGCTCGATGCGGCGCTCTCGGCGCGCGATCAGGCGGCGAACCAGATGGCCTACGCCGATCTCCTCGCCGACGCCCCCGGCATCGTCACCGACATCCGCGCCGACGTCGGGCAGGTGGTCGCCGCCGGCACCCCTGTCGCCGTGCTGGCGCGCGACGGCGAGAAGGAGGTGGCGATCGCCGTGCCCGAACAGGACGTCGTCCACTTCACCAAGGATCAGACCGTCGACGTGCGCTTCTGGGCCGACGCCGATCTGCGCTTGCCCGGTCGTGTCCGTGAGATCGCCGGTGCCGCCGATCCCGCCTCCCGCACCTATGCGGTGCGTGTCACCCTTCCCACCGAAGCCCCCGTCCGCCTCGGCATGACCGCGACGGTGGAGGCGAAGGTGCCGGTCGCCGTCGGCAGCGTCGTGGTGCCGCTCTCGGCGCTCGGCGAAGACGCCGGCAAGCCACGGGTCTGGATCGTCGACACCGCCACCGCCTCGGTCGCACCGCGCGCCGTCACTCTCGGCCGTGTGGCGCCGCAGGGCGTGCGCATCCTCGACGGCCTGAAGCCCGGCGATCGGATCGTCACCGCAGGGGTGCAGTTCCTCACCCCCGGCAAGAAGGTGGCGCTGCCGGCGGATACCGCCGCAGCCGCCCCGACGCACTGATCCGGTCGTACCGAGGAGGCTCCGATGCTCCACGTCTCTCCGGCCGCGTCCGGCTTCAATCTCTCGCGCTGGGCCATTCGCCACGGCCATCTGACGCGCTTCTTCTTCGTGCTGACGGTGCTCGCCGGCATCCTGTCGCTGATGAACCTCGGCCAGAAGGAGGATCCCGACTTCACCTTCCGGGTGATGATCGTCCAGGTCGTGTGGCCCGGCGCCGGTCTCGAGGAGATGCAGGATCAGGTCGTCGACAAGATCGAGCGCAAGCTCCAGGAGACGCCCGGCCTCGAATACGTGAAGTCCTACACCCGCGCCGGCTCGGCGGTGGTGATGGTGACGATCCGCGGCGACGTCCACGGCCGCGACGTCGCCGACTCCTTCTATCAGGTGCGCAAGAAGGTGAAGGACATCGAGCACACGTTGCCGGCCGGCGTCCTCGGTCCCTATTTCAACGACGAGTTCGGCGACACCTTCATCGCGCTCTACGCCTTCACCGGTCCCGGCTTCTCCGCGCCGGAGCTGAAGGACTTCGCCAAGCGCGCCCGCGACGTGGCGCTGCGGGTGCCGGGCGTCGAGAAGGCGCCGATCCTCGGCGATCAGGCCGAGAAGATCTTCATCGACATCTCCTCGAAGACGCTCGCCGAACGCGGCATCACCGTCAGGTCGATCGCCGACGCCCTCGCCCAGCAGAACTCCATGGACCCGGCCGGACGGGTCGAGACCGCCGGCCGTTCGGTGCGCGTCGCCGTCGACGGCATGCTGCACACCGTCGACGAGTTGCGCGAACTGCGCATCCGCGCCGGCGCCGAGGTCATCCGCCTCGGCGACATCGCCACCGTCTCCTCCGGCCTCGCCGACCCGCCCGATCGCCTGTTCCGCTACGACGGCAAGGAGGCGGTGGTGCTCGGCGTCGTCATGGCCAAGGGCGGCAACGTCGTGAACATCGGCAAGGACCTCGGCACGGCGATGAAGGGCCTCGAGGCGAACCTGCCGGTCGGCGTCGAACTCGCCCGCATCTCCGATCAGCCCGACGTCGTCACCCACTCGATCGACGAGTTCTTCAAGGCGCTGGTCGAAGCACTGGTGATCGTGCTCGCCGTCTCCTTCCTGTCGATCGGCTGGCGCGCCGGCACGGTCGTCGCCATCACCATTCCGCTGGTTCTCTGCGCCACCTTCGCGGTGATGGAGGTGATGGGCATCGACCTGCAGCGCATCTCGCTCGGCGCGCTGATCATCTCCCTCGGCCTCCTGGTCGACGACGCCATGATCGCGGTGGAGATGATGGAGCGCAAACTCGACGAGGGTCTCGACAAGATCTCCGCCGCCTCCTTCGCCTACACCTCCACCGCCTTCCCGATGCTCACCGGCACGCTGGTGACCACCGCCGGCTTCATCCCGGTCGGCTTCGCCAAGTCGGCCGCCGGCGAGTACGTCAACTCGTTGTTCTGGGTGGTCGGCATCTCGCTCGTCCTGTCGTGGATCGCCGCCGTCTACTTCACGCCATGGATCGGCAACCTGATCCTGAAGTCGCGCCCCCATACCGGCGAGCACCGCGACGCCTACGACACCCGCTTCTATCGGGGCTTGCGCGCCACCATCACCTGGGGCGTGCGCCATCGCGTGCTGGTGCTCGTCGTCACCGTGATCGCCTTCGCCGGCGGCGTCTACGGCTTCAAACACGTGCCCAAGAGCTTCTTCCCCGAGTCGACCCGTCTCGAGCTGCTCGTCGACCTGTGGTTCCCGGAGGGCACTTCGATCGCCGAGACGGACGAGAAGACCCGCGAGATCGAGAAGCGCATCCTCGTCGACGCCGACCAGACCTTCGTCGCGAGTTTCGTCGGCGAAGGCGCGCCGCGCTTCTACCTGCCGCTCGACCAGCAGCTCAGGAACCCGAACTTCGCCCAGCTCCTCGTCTATTCGCGCGACGCGGCGGCGCGCCAGCGCCTGCTGGCCAAGATCCGAACGATGCTCGCCGCCGATTTCCCGGGGATCCGCTTCAAGGTCGATCGGCTCTTCAACGGCCCGCCGGTCGGCTGGGCGGTGCAGATGCGGGTGACCGGCCCGGAACGCGGTGAGGTGCGCCGCGTCGCCGACGAGGTGAAGAAGGCCTTCCGCGCCGATCCGATGCTCTCGACCGTCCACGACGACTGGCTCGAGCCGGTGCCGGCGCTGCGGCTCGTCGTCGACCAGGACCGTGCCCGCGCTCTCGGCGTCACCTCGCAGATGATCCGCCAGACGTTGCAGGCGGCGCTCTCCGGTGCGCCGATCGGCGAGTTCCGCGACGGCGAGGAGACCGTGTCGATCGTCCTGCGCGAAGCGGTCGGCGGGCGGAACCTGTTGACCGCGGTCGAAGAGACCTACGTCCCGACGGTGACCGGCCGCTCGATCCCGATGTCGCAGATCGCCCATGTCGTGCCGGTGCTGGAGCCGGGTATCGAATGGCGGCGCAACCGCCTGCCGTCGATCACCGTGCGCGGCATCATCCCCGACGGCGTCCAGTCCAACGACATCACCGCCCGCATCTACGCGAGCCTGAAGCCGGTGCGCGACGCGCTCTCTCCCGGCTACGAGATCGAGATGCAGGGTGCGGTCGAGGAGTCGGCCAAGAGCCAGGCGTCGATCAACGCCAAGGGGCCGCTCATGATCGTCGTCATGCTGGTGCTGCTGATGCTGCAGTTGCAGCACTTCGGCAAGACCATGCTGGTGTTCATGACCGCACCGCTCGGCCTCATCGGCGCCTCCGCCGCGTTGCTCCTGACCAACTCCGCCTTCGGCTTCGTCGCCATCCTCGGCGTCATCGCGCTGGCCGGTATCATCATGCGCAATTCGGTGATCCTCATCGATCAGATCGATCAGGACATCGAGGCCGGTCTCCATCCGTGGAACGCCACCATCGAGGCCGCGGTTCGGCGTTTCCGCCCGATCATGTTGACGGCCGCGGCGGCGGTGCTGGCGCTGATCCCGATCGCCCAGTCGGTGTTCTGGGGTCCGATGGCCTACGCCATGATGGGCGGCATCATGGCGGCGACGGTGCTCACCATCGTCGTCCTGCCGGCGGCCTATGGACTGGCGTTCCGAGTCGAGATGCCGGAGACGCCGACGCCCCAGGAGCGCGCCGAGAGCGGGACATCCGTCGAAATGGAACTCGAGACGGTCGGCCCCTGAGCATGGTCGGAGAAGGGGAGGGCGCCGTTCAGGCGCCTTCGACCGGCGTCTCCAGCGAGCTCGAGTTGCCGAAGCGCTGCTCGTCGCGCGCGTGCGGCACCAGCGGTCCGTCGGACTGGCGGCGGACGAGCGTGAGCGGCCAACCACGGATCGGCTCGATCGGCTTGCCGTCGATCTCTCCGACGAGCACGTCGATCGCGTGGCGCACCATCTGCTCGACCGGCGCCCGCATCGCGGTGACCGGCGGCGAAGCGTAGAGCAGGCCGGAACTGTCGCCGTAGCTGATCACCGAGACGTGGCGCCCCGGCACCAGGACGGAATCGGAGATCGCGCGCAATCCGCCGAGCGCCATGCGGCCGGCGCAATAGATGATCGCGGTGGGATGATCCTCCATGCCGAGGAGCCTCGCGGTGGCGCTTCGTCCGCCGTCTTCGTCGAAGGGGGCCGACACGATTCCGAGGTCGACGCAGAAATCACCGGCTCGCTCGACGAAGGTGGCGACGCGGGAGGCGGCGAAGGCGTAGTCTCCCTCCGGGATCACCAGACCGATGCGCCGATGGCCGAAGTCGGTGAGGCGCGCCAGGACCTCCTCGGCACCTCTCTCGTCGTCGACGCCGATCGCCGTGATCTCCGGCATGTCGGGGTGGCTGGCGCCGAAGACGGCGAAGGGGATGCGCGCGGCACGCAGATAGGGAATGCGCCAGTCGTCGTTCCGTGTCCTGAGCAACAACAGGCCGTCGATCCGGCGCTCTTCGACGGCGCGACGCATGATGCGCGACTCCGGACTGCGGGCGTCACCTTCCGCGGTCGTCGGCAGCATCACCATGTCGCGGTCGAATTCCGAGAGCTTCGCCCAGGCGCTGATGACCGCGGTGTAGAGATTGGTGTCGGAGATGGCGTCGGGACCCGCCGGCGCCACGACGCCGATGGCGTCCGTCCGGCCCTTCTGCAGACGGCGTGCGATGGCGTTGGGGACGTATCCGATCCGCTCCGCCTCGGCTTTGACCCGCCGCCGTGTTTCCTCGGCGACGTCGGAGTAGCCCGCCAGCGCGCGCGATACCGTCGTGACGCTCAGGCCGAGAGAAGCGGCGATATACCTCAGAGACATGCGAAGCTCGATTTCAGTCGGACATAGACTCACGCCATCCGCATTCTGATATTCCGTTTTTTTCATTTGTTCCGACGAGTAGATGATAGACCACGTTGCGATCGGCGAAAAGGTGTCGCGCGCCGAGCCTCGTCATTCGACTGCGGCTTACTGGCACTGCGATCTCGGTACGGCCGATCCCTGTCGAGCCCCACGTCCTCGAAGCATCGTACCGTCATTTGTCGGCACGGCCGGAAATCGCATGGAATAGTCTACATTTGAACAAATCTAGGGCGATATGAGGCGGGCGACAAGAACTCGGTGTATCCGGCGAAAGTGGTATCTCCTAAGGGAGGGTGACCCGATGTCACATGTCGTTCTGGCAGGTTTTCGCTGGCGCCGATCATGCGTCCGACGTCTCGTCGTCCCGGCTCTGCGATCCGATGCCTCGCCGACCGTTCGGCCTTCGAGACATCGGCGCCACGTCCGGCCCGCGTCCACGTCGTATTCGCGCTGATGGCGTTCGTTCGTCGGTCCCGACCGGAGTGTCCGGCGCCACGTCCCGCCGTTTCCCGCGTGCCGGCGCCGGTTGCCTCGCCGCCGTCGCGACCTATCTAGGGCTCGGGTTCGTCATTTCGTCCATCACGAAGACGGACCCTCGCCGGTTGACGCCGCACCGGCGACGTTGTCTATCCCCCACGTGAGGTCGGCCGGTCCCCGGCCCGCCGATCCACCGCGCCGATCATCCGGAGAACATCGATGGCCGTCACTCGCGAGCAAGTCCTGGAAGCCCTCTCCCGCCTCGCCGCGCCCGACGGCCGCGGCTCGCTCGCCGCGTCTTCGGCCCTCTCCCAGATCGTCGTCAAGGACGCCAAGGTCTTCTTCTCGATCGGTGTGCCGGCCGCGCGCGCCGGTGAGCTGGAGGGCCTGCGCGCCGCCGCCGAGGCCGCCGTGAAGGCGCTGCCCGGCGTCGAGAGCGTCATGGTGGCGCTCACCGACGACCGCCCGTCGGCGCCGACTCTGCCCAACCAGCCGACCGCGGTTCCCTCGCCCAAGGGCCCCGCGGCGAAGACCAACACCAACGAAGGCGCGCTTCCCGGCGTGCGCCACATCGTCGCGGTCGCCTCCGGCAAGGGCGGCGTCGGCAAGTCGACGACGGCCGCCAACTTCGCCCTCGGCCTCGCCTCGCTCGGCCTCAAGGTCGGCCTGCTCGACGCCGACATCTACGGCCCGTCGGTGCCCAAGCTCTTCGGCCTCACCGGCATCCAGCCGGAGGTGCGCGACCAGATGCTGATCCCGATCGAGACCTGCGGCATCCGCGTCATGTCGATCGGCTTCCTGGTCGACGAGGACGCGCCGATGATCTGGCGCGGTCCGATGGTCATGAGCGCCGTCACCCAGCTCCTGCGCGACGTGAACTGGGGCGGCCTCGACGTCCTCGTCGTCGACATGCCGCCCGGCACCGGCGACACGCAGCTGACGCTGGCCCAGCAGGTGCCGCTCGCCGGCGCGGTGATCGTCTCGACCCCGCAGGACCTGGCGCTGATCGACGCCCGCCGCGGCGTCGCCATGTTCGAGAAGGTCGACGTGCCGATCCTCGGCGTCATCGAGAACATGAGCTACTTCGTCTGCCCGAGCTGCGGCACCCGTCACGACATCTTCGCCCACGGCGGCGCCCGCGCCGAGGCCGAGAAGCTCGGCGTGCCCTTCCTCGGCGAAGTGCCGTTGACCATGGCGATCCGCGAGGGTTCCGACGGCGGCAAGCCGATCGTCGTGTCCCAGCCGGACGGCCCGCATGCCGCGGTCTATCGCGACATCGCCGCCAAGGTCCATTCGGCGCTCGGCGGCGGCGGCACCGGCTTCGCCATGCCGAAGATCGTCATCGAATAGGCCGAACCATGCCCCACGACGACGCGGCGCCCCCTCATCCTGCGACCCGCCGCGTCGCCGCCCATCGTCACGGCCCGGGCGGCCCACCCTGCCCGGGGGACGACGCGGCATCGGCCGCCTCCGGCCATCGCGAGACGGTGGCCGAAGAGACGCCGGTGGCGCTCACCTACAACGGCCGATCCTTCGCGGTGATGATGGCGAGCCCCGCCGATCTCACCGACTTCGCCCTCGGCTTCTCGCTCGGCGAGGGCGTGATCGAACGAGCCGACGAGTTCCTCGCCGTCACCATCGTGCCGCTCGCCCGCGGCATCGAACTGTCGGTGACCGTCACCGAGAGCCGCGCCCTGGCGCTGCGCGCCCGCCACCGGGCACTCGCCGGCCGCACCGGCTGCGGCCTCTGCGGCGTCGACAGCATCGCCGAAGCCCTGCGCCCGATCCCCCGCCTCGGCACGGCGACCCGCATCGCCGCGGGCGCGATCGATCGCGCCGTCGCCGCCTTTCCCGCCGATCAACCGTTGGGCCGCCTGACCGGCGCCACCCACGCCGCCGCCTTCGCCGATCTCGCCGGCACGATCCGCCTGACCCGCGAGGACGTCGGCCGCCACAACGCCCTCGACAAACTGATCGGCGCCATGGCCGCGGCCGGTATCGATCCGGCGTCCGGCTTCGTCGTGGTGTCGAGCCGTTGTTCCTACGAGATGGTCCACAAGACCGCGACGGCCGGCATCCCCCTCGTCGCCTCGATCTCCGCACCGACCGGTCTGGCGGTGGATCTCGCCCAGAAGGTCGGCGTCTGTCTCGTCGCCTATGCCCGCGACGGCCGCTTCACCGTCTATGCCGGCTGTGATCGCATAGACGAAGAACCGGAATCGAGTTGAATCGGCCGCTTCAGGCGAAATAAACCGGATATCGATTGATTTGAGAGAGCGGTAGCCGTTCTCGATCACGGACCCCAATCGATCTGCGGCCGTACCGGCAGGTAATCGCCGTCGATCGTCCCGCCGAGGCCGCAGAAGGGCAGGGGTTCACCGGGGGCCGGGCCGTCCGGTCCGGGGACCGGCCGCGTCGTCACGCCGAGCTGTCCGCCGCGCGGAGTGAGGGTGACGATCCAGCCGTCGGCGACGCCGGGTTCGGCCGCGAGCACCCACCCGTCCGGCCCCTGCCGCGCCTCGCCCCGGAGCTCACACACCCAGACGGCGCGGATCTGCTCGTTGGTGCCGATCGACACCTCCGCCACACCGTCCGGCCGCATCGTCACGTCGACGCCGCCGATGCCGTTGCGCCAGGAGCCTTCGAGGGAGAACCGTCCGCGCGTCTCGATCGCCTTGAGGAAGGCGACCTGATCGGCCATGCGTTCCTCGAGATCCTCGTCCGGCAACCCGAAGGCCTCGTTGCGCGCCGCGAGGAAGCTGCGCTGCGCCTTGCGCAACGTGGTGCGCATGCCGTTGGTGAGCCCGCTCATCGCCCGCCCGTAGGCCTCGGCGATCTCGACATCGAAGGCCGACAGGATCGGCGACCGGCAGATCGCCTTCTCCACCGGGAGTTTCGCGACCAGACAATCGAACGACGGCGGCCCGGCGAGAGCCGGGAGGGGCGTCGCGAGGAGACCGGCCGTGAGGGGGAGGGCGACGAGGCCGGCGGCGAAAGGGAGGGCGCGGAGCGTGGCGGCCAAGCGGCGGGCGGCGAGCAGCGGGACACGAGCGGTCATCGGCGAACCTCCGGTTCCCCCGATGATGCGGCCGGGGCGAGCGCCGGTCCAGCCGGGGCGGTGACGGATCTTGCGGAGAGGCGAGGGGTGGGCGAGGCGGCGTGCGTGCGCTCTCCTCGCCTCGTCGCGGGGTTGCAGTCGAGCACGGGGCGTCGACGCGCGATGGTCCGAAACGGCGCCTGCGCCGCTTCCTCACCCCGAGGCGCTTCTAATCGTGTTGCTTTTTCCTGAACGCCTCATGGTGGAGACGATTGCGCGGGCTGTCATGGCCATGATCCGCCACCGACCTCGCCTCGACCTCTGGCGTCACGCCTCCGGCGGGCCGAAGGCGAGGGAAGGGGATCCATTGGCCTCTCGACCCGTTGATAAGCTATTGGATCCCCTTCCCCACCGCTCCGGCCGGGGATGACGGGTCGAATGCGGTGTGAATTGCCAGGGGGCAAGTTCGATACCTATTGTAGGCTCGATGAGAAAACGTCCTGTTTCCGAAAATGCAGTCTCGCAGCACCGTTCGCCGTGCTCTTCTGGACATGTTCTGCCAAGATTTATTTATAAGTAATTCGTCTATTAATCGGAGTTTTAATCAAGTAGTTATAGTTATATGTAAGCGTCTGCTCCAATTCCCAGCCAATCTGTCGAACTGATGCGTAGGCCAAATGATATAGAGGGCGGTAAGTTCCGCCTTTGTCGTTGAATAACCAGCCGTCGGAGTCTCCATTTGCCAATTCGGCTAACGCTTCTGCCGGAACACCGTCGCGAGGTTGGTATTGTTTCGAGACGTGTCCTCCTCCGCGATCGTTCCTGAACAGAGTAATCAGATTCTTGCGAGAAAAGAGACGTCGCTTGGAATCGCGAAGGACGGCCTTTTCCCACCACCGAGAGAAAGCGAGCGGCGGAAGTGGTCCCTCATTCCCTGTATCCTTCCTTGCGGCATACCCAGAGTGGCCGCCGCCGAGCTGAATTATGACCAATGGGTGCTCGCTCAGGAGATTGTCTGGATTTATAGCTCTCGCAGAGTCAAAAAATCTGGTTCCCTCCTTTATTCCGAGCATTGTCATTAATGATGGTTGTTTTCTACTGGCGTCGTGAACGAATACATAAACGCTCGAAGCAATACTTGCAGCTTCGAAGCCGTCTCCGTTATCAAACGCTTCTCCGGCCCGGCGCAGCCTATGGAATGCCTCTATAAAGTCACGTTCCAACTCGGAGCGATCGCGCGATTTATACATCGTTATGCAACCCAGAATTGGTATTTTTGTTTCTCGGCAATGAAGGAGGAATGAAGTGTAGGAGCCCGCCTCACCGCTTCCCCTTCCACCGTCCCTTCCCCTTCGCCCCTACCGTCCCGGCCGCCGTGCTCGGCCCCGGCCGCTTCGGCATCGGCCCACCCATCGGCACTTCGGTCCGCCCCACCGTCATCTCGTCGAGCGAGTTCTTCCGCACCTTGGTCGGCGGCAGGTTCGCCGCCCGGCCGTATTTCTTCTCGCCGGCGTAGCCGCCGGTGGCGTCGTCGACCGCCGTCTGGCGCGCCAGCGGGTCGTCGGCGAGCACCAGCTCCGTCGCCTCCAGCCGCTTGATCTCGTCGCGCAGGCGGGCCGCCTCCTCGAACTCGAGGTTGGTGGCGGCTTCCTTCATGCGGCGGCGCAGGTCGTCGAGATGGGCGGCGAGGTTGTGGCCGACGAGGTGGCCGTCCTCGGCGAAGCCGGCCTCGACCGTGACGTGGTCCTGCTCGTAGACCGAGGACAGCACGTCGGAGATGTTGCGCTTGATCGATTCCGGCGTGATGCCGTGCTCGAGATTGTAGGCCTGTTGCTTCTCGCGGCGGCGGTTGGTCTCGGCGATGGCGCGCTCCATCGAGCCGGTCATGCCGTCGGCGTAGAGGATGACGCGGCCGTCGACGTTGCGGGCGGCGCGCCCGATGGTCTGGATCAGCGACGTCTCGGAGCGCAGGAAGCCCTCCTTGTCGGCGTCGAGGATCGCCACCAGCGAACACTCGGGGATGTCGAGGCCCTCGCGCAGCAGGTTGATGCCGACCAACACGTCGAAGGCGCCGAGCCGCAGGTCGCGGATGATCTCGATGCGCTCCAGCGTCTCGACGTCGGAGTGCATGTAGCGCACCCGGACGCCGTTCTCGTGGAAATATTCGGTGAGATCCTCGGCCATGCGCTTGGTCAGCGTCGTGACCAGCACGCGATTGCCGCGTTTGGCCACCTCGCGCACCTCGCCGAGCAGGTCCTCGACCTGCTTGGTCGCCGGGCGGATCTCGACCTCCGGGTCGATCAGCCCGGTCGGGCGGATGACCTGCTCGACGAAGACGCCGCCGGCCTCCTCCATCTCCCAGCCGCCGGGCGTCGCCGACACCGCCACGGTCTGCGGCCGCATGGCGTTCCATTCCTCGAAGCGCAGTGGCCGGTTGTCCATGCAGGAGGGCAGACGGAAGCCGTATTCGGCCAGCGTCGCCTTGCGGCGGAAGTCGCCGCGATACATGCCGCCGATCTGCGGAATGGTGACGTGGCTCTCGTCGGCGAAGACCAGCGCCTCGTCGGGCAGATATTCGAACAGCGTCGGCGGCGGCTCGCCGGGGCGGCGGCCGGTGAGATAGCGCGAGTAGTTCTCGATGCCGGCGCAGGAGCCGGTCGCCTCCAGCATCTCCAGGTCGAAGGTGGTGCGCTGGTCGATGCGCTGCATCTCGAGCAGACGCCCCGCCGCCTCCAGCTCGGCGATCCGGCTCTTCAGCTCGGCCTTGATCGACTGGATCGCCTGCTGCAGCGTCGGCTTCGGCGTCACGTAGTGCGAATTGGCGTAGACTTTCACGAACTTGAGCGCCTGGGTCTTCTGACCGGTCAGCGGATCGAACTCGTCGATCGCTTCGATCTCGTCGCCGAAGAACGAGATTCGCCACGCCCGGTCTTCCAAGTGGGCGGGGAAGACCTCGACGGTGTCGCCCCGCACCCGGAAGACGCCGCGCTGGAAGGCGGCGTCGTTGCGGCGGTAGTGGACGGCGACGAGATCGGCGAGGAGCTGGCGCTGGTCGAGCCGTTCGCCGACCTCCACCGAGAAGGTCATCGCCGTGTAGGTCTCGACCGAGCCGATACCGTAGATGCACGAGACCGAGGCGACGATGATGACGTCGTCGCGCTCCAGCAGCGAGCGGGTGGCGGCGTGGCGCATCCGGTCGATCTGTTCGTTGATCGACGATTCCTTCTCGATGTAGGTGTCGGTGCGCGGAACGTAGGCCTCGGGTTGGTAGTAGTCGTAGTAGGAGACGAAATACTCCACCGCGTTGTTGGGGAAGAACGACTTGAACTCGCCGTAGAGCTGGGCGGCGAGCGTCTTGTTCGGCGCCAGGATCAGCGCCGGGCGCTGGGTGCGGGCGATGACCTGGGCCATGGTGAAGGTCTTGCCCGAGCCGGTGACACCGAGCAGCACCTGGGTGCGCTCGCCGTTGTCGACGCCGGCCACCAGTTCTTCGATCGCCTGCGGCTGGTCGCCCTGCGGCTCGAACGGCGAGACGAGGTCGAAACTAATGCCGCCTTCGGACTTCGGCGGCCGCTCGGGGCGATGCGGCGTCCACAGCTTGCCGTCCTTGAACAGCGGATTGCCCGAGGCGATCAGCGCCGACAGCGCCTCGACGGTGGCCGTCGCCCCGCCCTTCGGCGCGCTCGCCGCCTCCTCGAGCCCGATCTCCAGACCGGAGACGGCATTGAGCCCGCTCGCCACGCGCTCCGTCGCGGTGGCCGCGCCGTCGTCCTTCTTCGGGCGTCCGGGCTTCTTGCGGGCGGCAGGGGCCGGGGCGGTGGCGGCCTTGGCGATCTCGTCGGCCCAATCGGCGATCGAGCCGGAGAGCGGCGTCGCGCCGACGTCGAAGGAGGCCTGAGGCATCTCGCCGAACCCCGAAGAACCAGGCATCTCGCCGAACCCCGAAGGACCAGGCATCTCGCCGAACCCCGAAGGACCGGGTGCTTCGCCCTCGTTCTCCCACGGCAGCCCGAGGGCTTCCGACGCATCGAGATGTTCGGTGAGCGGGCCGCGGCGTTTCTTCGCCCCGGAGGCGGCGGACGGGGCGGCGGAGCGGGATTTCGGCGGTCGGGTCATGGGTCCAATATGGCGCGAGTCCGGGGCGGCGAAAAGGGCGATGTTCGCGTTTCGTGCCGGCGGATGCGTCGTCTCCGCGGCGTCGACCGCGTCGGCGAGGGGGAAGGCACGCCCGCCGGCCCGGCCGACGGGCGCGCGTCCGCCCATCCGTTCACCATGTCCCCAACCGGAGCGCGCGAAACCGCGGCGCGTCCATCGAATACTCACTTTCTTGGCGAAATTCGGCTAGGTTCCGGTCTTTCGAGGCGGTGTCGGCGGGTGACGACTCGCGCGGCCGCGATTCGGAGTGTGTCGATGTCGCAGATCGTTCCCGTCGTGCTGTGTGGTGGTTCCGGCTCGCGCCTGTGGCCGGCGTCGCGGGAGAGCTTTCCCAAGCAGTTCCTGGCCCTGACCGGCGAGATCTCGCTGTTCCAGGACACGCTGAAGCGGGTCGTCGGACCCGGCTTCGACGCACCGATCGTCGTCACCGGTTCCGACTATCGCTTCCTCGTCGCCGAGCAGATGCGCGCCGTCGGCGTGAAGGGCGACATCGTGCTGGAGCCGATGCGCCGCGACAGCTGCGCCGCCATCGCCGCCGCCGCCCGTCTGGCGCTCGCCCGTGATCCGGAAGCGCTGGTGCTGGTGCTCGCCGCCGACCACGCCATGCCCGACCTCGAGGGTTTCCTCGTCCACGTCCGCCGCGCCGCCGCCGCCGCCCGCGCCGGCCGCATCGTCACCTTCGGCATCCACCCGACCCGCGCCGCCACCGGCTACGGCTACATCCGCCCCGGCGAGCCGCTGGCCGAGGAGGGGGTGTCGACCATCGCCGCCTTCGTCGAGAAGCCGGACGAGGCCACCGCCGAGCGTTACGTCGCCGAGGGCTATCTCTGGAACTCCGGCAACTTCCTGTTCCGCGCCCGGGTCTTCCTCGAAGAGCTCGATCGTCTGGCGCCGGAGATCGGCCGCCCGGTGGCGGAAGCCGTCACCCATGCCGCCCGTGATCTCGATTTCCTGCGGCTCGAGGAGGAGGCCTTCTCGATCGCCGTGCCGAAGTCGGTCGACTACGCGGTGATGGAGAAGACCGCGCTCGCCGCCGTCGTCCCCTCCGATTTCGCCTGGTCCGACGTCGGCGCCTGGGGCGCCATCTGGGATCTCGCCGCCAAGGACGCCTACGGCAACGCCGCCAAGGGCGACGCCGCCTTCCTCGACGCCGCGAACTGCTACGTCCATTCGCCCGACCGGCTGACGACGGTGGTCGGCCTCGACGACGTGGTGGTGGTGACGACCCGCGACGCGGTGCTGGTGGTGGCGCGCGATCAGGCGGAGAAGGTCAAGGGGCTGGTCGCCCGCCTCACCGCCGCCGGCCGCAAGGAGGCGACCGAGAACCTCAAGGTCTTCCGCCCCTGGGGCTCCTACGACAGTATCGATCACGGCCCGCGCCATCAGGTGAAGCGGATCTCCGTCGATCCCGGCTGCAAACTGTCGCTGCAGAGCCATTTCCATCGCGCCGAGCACTGGGTGGTGGTGTCGGGCACGGCGCGCATCACGGTGAACGACACGGTGACCATCGCCTCGGAGAACCAGTCGGTCTACATCCCGCTCGGCGCCACGCATCGGCTGGAGAACCCCGGCAAGATCCCGCTCGACCTCATCGAGGTCCAGTCCGGCTCCTATCTCGGCGAGGACGATATCGTCCGCTACGAGGACGCCTACAACAGGAGTTGAGGGGGGCGGACGTCCCTGCCGGAGGATCGGCGCGCGATGCTTCGAGACGCGGCCTCACGGCCGCTCCTCGGCATGAGGCGCTCGGGGGCCGTCGAATGAAAACAAACGCCTCATGCCGAGGCGCGTTCGCAACGAACGCGTCTCGAAGCATCGCGCACCTTGCTCGGCGAACGGGAGAACCTGCACCGACATCGACATCGACACCCGCCCGTCGTCGAGGCGCGCGCCCTCAGTCCTGGAACACCACCGTGCGGTGACCGTTGAGGATCACCCGGTCGTCGAGGAGATGGGCGAGCGCCCGCGACAGCACGCGGCGTTCGATGTCGCGGCCCTTGCGCACCATCGTGTCGGGCGTGTCGCGATGGGTGATGTGCTCGACGTCCTGGGCGATGATCGGCCCCTCGTCGAGGTCCGGCGTGACGAAATGGGCGGTGGCGCCGATCATCTTCACGCCGCGCTCGTGCGCCTGATGGTAGGGCTTGGCGCCCTTGAAGCCGGGCAGAAACGAGTGGTGGATGTTGATGCAGCGCCCGGCCAGCGCCGTCGACATCTCGTTCGACAGGATCTGCATGTAGCGGGCGAGGACGACGATCTCGGTGCCGGTCGTCTCGATCAGCTGCAGGATCTTCGCCTCCTGCTCCGCCTTGTTCGACTTGTCGGCCGGCATGCAATGGAACGTCGTGTCGGTGAACTCGACGTGCGCATAGGTCTGGCGCGGATGGTTGGCGACGACGGCGGTGACGTCCATCGACAATTCGCCGATGCGCCGGCGATAGAGCAGATCGACCAGACAGTGGTCGAACTTCGAAACCAGGATCATCACCTTGCGCGGGTTCGACCGGTCGCGGATGCGCCAATCCATGCCGAAGCGCTCGGCGATCGGCGCGAAGCCGGCCTTCAGCGCCGCCTCGTCGCGACCGCCGACCTCGAACACCACCCGCATGAAGAACAGGTCGGCCAGCGTGTCGTCGTACTGCTCGGCGTCGGAGATGTTGGCGCCCATCTCGAAGAGATGCGTCGACACCGCCGCGACGATGCCGGGCCGGTTGGCGCAGGAGAGGACGAGGACGAAGGACTTCTCGGACATCGGACGCGCGACCTCGGCGGATCGAAAAAGGGTCGAGGCTGCGATAGCCCGCCGCGGCCCGGCTGTCGAGATGCGCCGCCTGCCGAATTGGCGGTCGGGCGGGACCCGGCTTCGAAGGGAGAGGACCCGGAGCGATGCCCCGGGTCCTCGTCGTGACGGCGGTTCGTGTGGTTCAGCGGAACAGCACCAGCGCCTTGGTCAGCGTGATCCAGATGCCCCAGGCGAGCGGGATCCAGACGACGGCCCAGGCCGCGGTCACCTTCCACGAGTGGCTCACCTCCTCGCCCAGCGCCGCGACGTCGGAGACGAAGTGCTGGTGGGTGTCGTCGGCGAGCTTCTTCTCCGCCGCCGCCTCGGTCTCGTCCATGTGGTGCTTCTCGGCCACCGGCGTCACCGCCCAGTTGGCGATCGCACCGACGGCGAGCAGGCCGGCGAGGATGTACATGGTGATCGAGTAGACGTCGGCGCGCGCCACACCGTGAGCGAGCTGGTACTCGCGGATGTAATTGACGATGCCCGGGCCGAAGATGCCCGCCGCCGACCAAGCGGTGAGCAGGCGGCCGTGGATGGCGCCGACCATCTTGGTGCCGAACATGTCGGCGAGATAGGCCGGGACGGTGGCGAAGCCGCCGCCGTACATCGACAGGATGACGCAGAAGATCAGCACGAACAGCGGCAGAGCGCCCGCCTTCGCCGCCGTCGGCACCGCGGCATAGAGCGCCAGACCGAGCAGGAAGAAGGTGAAGTAGGTCGCCTTGCGGCCGATCTTGTCGGAGAGCGACGCCCAGAAGAAGCGCCCGCCGATGTTGAACAGCGACAACAAGCCGGTGAAGCCGGCGGCGACCGCCGCGATCTGGCCCTTCTGCGCCGCGTCGAGCTGGCCGAAGGTGAGGTCGAGGCCGATCAGCTTGCCGCCGAACACTTCCTGCAGCAGCGGCGAGGCCATGCCCAGGATGCCGATGCCGGCGGTCACGTTGAGGCAGAGCACCGCCCAGACGAGCCAGAACTGCTTCGTCTTCCAGGCGACGTCGAGATGGACGTTCTTCGAGGTGATGAGCGAGTTCTGCGATGCCGCCGGCGGCGTCCAGCCGGCCGGCTTCCAGCTGTCGGCCGGCACCCGGTAGCCGAGCGCGCCGCCCATCATGAAGACGAAATAGAGGATGCCGAGCACGACGAAGGCTTCCCACACGCCGACCGACGTCGGGGTGGCGAAGGACTTCATCAGCATGTCGGCGAGCGGTGCGCCGATCATCGCGCCACCGCCGAAGCCCATGATCGCCATGCCGGTCGCCATGCCGCGCCGGTCGGGGAACCACTTGATCAGCGTCGACACCGGCGAGATGTAGCCCAGCCCGAGGCCGATGCCGCCGATGACGCCCGAGCCGAGCCACATCAGCCACAGCTGGTGCGTCTTGATGCCGATCGCCGAGATGAAGAAGCCGCCGCCCCAGCACAGCGCCGCCACGACGCCGGCCTTGCGCGGGCCCGCCTTCTCGAGCCAGCCGCCCCAGATCGCGGCGGAAGAGCCGAGGAAGACGAAGAACAGCGTGTACATCCACCCGAGGCTGGAGATCTTCCAGTCGCAGCTGGTCGTGACCAACTCGCCGAGGAGGCTCATGTCCGCCGGGCAGGCGACCGACTTGGTGACGCCGATGGCGCGCGACAGCGGCAACCAGAACACGCTGAAGCCGTAGGCCATGCCGATGCACAGATGGATCGCGAGCGCCGCCGGCGGAACGAGCCAGCGATTGAACCCGGGTTTCGCGACGGTGTGGGAGCGGTCGAGCCAACCTCCCCCGTTCGCCGGGCTCACGCCCGTCGTCTCCATGGTCGTCATTTGGATACCCCCCGCGGCCGTTCTCGACCGTCGTTCGTGGTGGCGTGGTCGTTTTTCGTCCGCCGCGCGACGACGCCGTCCGCTCGCGGATCACCCTGTTCGCGAAGGCGCGCGGGTCCCGGCGCGCCTTCGCCTCGTTCCCGCGGTGTCTACGCCGCGAGAATCTCCGCCGCGCGGCGGGCGACGGGGTCGAGCCCCGCGCCGCCGGCGGCCAGATGGTCGGCGAGACCGGCGCGCATGCGCGGGTCCCAGTTCTTGGCGATGTGGTCGGCGGTGTCTGCCGCCGCGTCGCCGCGCTGGGCGGCGAAGAACGCGGCGATCTGGTTGGCCATGGTGACGAGTTTGGTGGTGTCCATCGGTCAGGCCCGTTGCGATGCAGGTGCGCCGGCCTCACGGTCGGAAATCGGATGGTTTCGCTGCGCCGCATCCGGCTCTCTCCCCCCTCGAGGGGGAGAGACGGAGAGGGGGGGCCGGAGGCCGTGGATCACTTCGGCGTTGCCGGTCCGGGCGCGAGGCCGCTTCCCCCCTCCCTGGCCCTCACCCTCGAGGGGGGAGGGAAGGTGTGACGTTGCCGCCGAAGACACTCGAAGCGACGGAGCGAAATCGTTCATGGCCTCGCCCTCACTCCGCCGCCGCGATGCGCCGTGACTTCACGGCCTGCGCCGCATAGTCCTCCTGCCAGCGGGTCGGCCCGTTGGAGGGCATCACCTGCACGGCGGTGACCTTGTATTCCGGACAATTGGTGGCCCAGTCCGAGTTCTCCGTGGTGATCACGTTGGCCTGGGTCATCGGGTGGTGGAACGTCGTGTAGACGACGCCCGGCGCCACCCGGTCGGTGAGGGTGACGCGCAGCGTCGTCTCGCCCGCCCGGCTCTGGATGCGCACCCAGTCGCCGTCACGAACACCACGGTTCTCCGCGTCGGCCGGGTGCATCTCGAGGACGTCCTCGGCGTGCCAGGCGACGTTGGCGGTGCGCCGCGTCTGGGCCCCGACGTTGTACTGGGAGAGGATGCGGCCGGTCGTCAGCAGCAGCGGGAAACGCGGTCCCGTCTTCTCCGTCGTCGGCACGTAGTCGGTGATCATGAAGTTGCCGCGCCCGCGCACGAAGCCGTCGATGTGCATGATCGGCGTGCCGTCGGGCGCCTTGGGCGTCACCGGCCACTGCAGCGTCTCGCGCTCCAGCCGCTCGTAGGTGACCCCGGCGAAGGACGGGGTCGAGCGGCCGATCTCGTCCATGATCTCGCTCGGATGGGTGTAGCCCCAGTCGATCCCCATCGCCGCGGCGAGGTCGCGGGTGATCTCCCAGTCCGCCTTGCCCGACTTCGGCGTCATCACCTTGCGGACGCGCTGGATGCGGCGTTCGGCGTTGGTGAAGGTGCCGTCCTTCTCCAGGAAGGTGGCGCCCGGCAGGAAGACGTGGGCATAGTTCGCCGTCTCGTTGAGGAACAGGTCCTGGACGACGATGCACTCCATCGCCGCCAGCGCCGCGGCGACATGGGCGGTGTTGGGGTCGGACTGCAACAGGTCCTCGCCCTGGATGTACATGCCCTTGAAGGTGCCCTCGAGCGCCGCGTCGAACATGTTGGGAATGCGCAGGCCCGGCTCGGCGTCGAGCGTCACCCCCCACAGATCCTCGAACAGGCCGCGCACCGCGTCGTCCGAGACGTGGCGATAGCCCGAGAACTCGTGCGGGAACGAGCCCATGTCGCAGGACCCTTGCACGTTGTTCTGGCCGCGCAGCGGATTCACGCCGACGCCGCGGCGGCCGATGTTGCCGGTGGCCATGGCGAGGTTGGCGATCGCCATCACCGAGGTGGTGCCCTGGGAATGTTCGGTGACGCCGAGGCCGTAGTAGATGGCGCCGTTGCCGCCCTTGGCATAGAGCCGGGCCGCGCCGCGGATCTCCTCGGCCGGGACGCCCGAGATCTTCTCCACCTCCTCCGGCGAATGACGCGGATCGGCGACGAACTCCGCCCAGGCGGCATGGGCGTCGAGATCGCAGCGCTCGCGGATGAAGGCTTCGTTCGCCAGCCCCTCGGTGACGATGACGTGGGCGAGCGAGGTCAGCACCGCGACGTTGGTGCCCGGCCTGAGTGCCAGATGATGCGCCGCCTCGATGTGGGCGCTCTTCACCAGATCGATGCGGCGCGGATCGATGACGATCAGCTTCGCCCCCTGGCGCAGCCGCTTCTTGAGCCTGGAGCCGAACACCGGATGGCCGTCGGTCGGGTTCGCCCCGATGACGATGACGACGTCCGAGTCCTCGACCGAGTCGAAGTCCTGCGTGCCCGCCGAAGTGCCGAAGGCGACCTTGAGGCCGTAGCCGGTCGGCGAATGGCAGACGCGGGCGCAGGTGTCGACGTTGTTGTTGCCGAAGCCGGCGCGGATCAGCTTCTGGACGAGGAAGGTCTCCTCGTTGGTGCAACGCGACGAGGTGATGCCGCCGATCGAGCGCTTGCCGTAGGTCGCCTGGATGCGGCGGAACTCCGACGCCGTATGGGTGAGCGCCTCCTCCCACGAGACCTCGCGCCACGGCTCGTCGATGCGCGACCGGATCATCGGCTTGGTGATGCGGTCCTGGTGCTGGGCATAGCCCCAGGCGAAACGGCCCTTGACGCAGGAGTGGCCGCGATTGGCCTCACCCGCCTTGTAGGGCACCATGCGGACGAGCTCCTCGCCGCGCATCTCCGCCTTGAAGGTGCACCCCACCCCGCAGTAGGCGCAGGTGGTGACGACCGATCGCTCCGGCTGGCCGATGTCGATCAGCGTCTTCTCCGAGAGCGTCGCCGTCGGGCAGGCCTGGACGCAGGCGCCGCAGGAGACGCATTCGGACTGAAGGAACGGTTCGTTCATCCCCGGCGAAACCCGGCTGTCGAAGCCGCGGCCCGAGATGGTCAGCGCGAAGGTCCCCTGCACCTCGGCACAGGCCCGGACGCAACGCGAGCAGACGATGCATTTCGAGGCGTCGTAGGTGAAATAGGGGTTGGACGTGTCCTTCTTCAGATCGAGATGGGTCTCTACACCCGAGCCGAAACGCACGTCGCGCAGGCCCACCTTGCCGGCCTGGGTCTGCAATTCGCAGTTCCCGTTGGCGGCGCAGGTCAGGCAGTCGAGCGGGTGGTCGGAGATGTAGAGCTCCATCACCCCGCGCCGGAGCTTCTTCAGCCGCTCCGTCTGGGTGTGGACGACGAGCCCCTCGGCGACCGGCGTGGTGCAGGACGACGGCGTGCCGTTGCGCCCTTCGATCTCGACGATGCACAGCCGGCAGGAACCGAAGGCGTCGACCATGTCGGTGGCACAGAGTTTCGGGATCTCGGTGCCGATCTCCATCGCGGCACGCATGATCGAGGTGCCCTCCGGCACCGTCAGGGCGCGGCCGTCGATGGTGAGGGTCACCGACCTCTCGGACTTGGAGGCGGGGGTGCCGTAATCGGTCTCGTGGACGAGGCTCATGGGCATGCCCTCACTCGGCGGCGGCGCGGGGCGCCGCGCGGCGGAAATCGTCGGGGAAATGGGTGAGGCTCGACATCACCGGATAGGGGATGAAGCCGCCGAGCGCGCACAGCGAGCCGAACTTCATCGTCTCGCAGAGATCCGTCAGCGTCTCGAAAGTCTTCTCGTCGGCCTTGCCGGCGAGGATCGTCTCGACCAGCTCGCGCCCGCGCACCGTGCCGATGCGGCAGGGGGTGCACTTGCCGCAGCTCTCGGCCTGACCGAACTCGAAGGCGAAGCGCGCCTGCTCGGCCATGTCGACGCTGTCGTCGAAGACGGTGATGCCGCCGTGGCCGATCAGCCCGCCCGCCGCGTGGAAGGCCTCGTAGTCGTAGGGCGTATCGAACAGCGACGGCGGGAAATAGGCCCCGAGCGGCCCGCCGCACTGCACCGCCCTGACCGGCCGGCCGGTTGCGGTGCCGCCGCCGATGGTTTCCACGATGTCGCCGAGCGTGATGCCGAACGCCGTCTCGTAGAGGCCGCCGTATTTCACGTTGCCGGCGATCTGGATCGGCATCGTGCCGAGCGAACGGCCCATGCCGAAATCGGCGTAGGTCTTCGCGCTTTCGGCGAGGATGAAGGGCACCGTGGCGAGCGACAGCAGGTTGTTGACCACCGTCGGCTTGCCGAAGAGGCCGGCGATCGCCGGCAGCGGCGGCTTGGCCCGGACGATGCCGCGCTTGCCCTCGAGGCTCTCCATCAGCGCCGTCTCTTCGCCGCAGACATAGGCCCCGGCGCCGACGCGCAGCTCGAGATCGAAGGCGAAGCCCGAACCTTCGACGTTCGCGCCGAGATGCCCCGCCGCCTTGGCGATCTCGATCGCCCGGGCGAAGGTGGCGTTGGCGTGGGGGTATTCCGAGCGCGAGTAGACGTAGCCCTTGGTGGCGCCGACGGCGAAACCGGCGATGATCATGCCCTCGATCAGGGCGAAGGGGTCGCCTTCCATGATCATCCGGTCGGCGAAGGTGCCGCTGTCACCCTCGTCGGCATTGCAGATGACGTATTTCTGCGCCGCCGGCGTCGCCGCCACCGTCTTCCACTTGACGCCCGTCGGGAAACCCGCGCCGCCGCGGCCGCGCAGGCCCGAGGCGATCATCTCGTCGACGGTGGCCGGAGCCCCGAGCGAGATCGCCCGCGCCAGACCCTTCCAACCGCCGTGCGACGTGTAGTCGGCGAGGCTCAGGGGATCGACGAGGCCGCACCGGGCGAAGGTCAGCCGCGTCTGGCCGGCGAACCACGGGTGCTCGTCGGTCTTGCCGATCGACGACGGATGTGTGGCGCCGGCGAGGAAGTCGGCATCGAACAGCGACGCGACGTCCGCCGCGCGGATCTCGCGATAGCCGACGCGCCCGGCGGCCGTCTCGACCTCGACGAGCGGCTCCAGGAAGAAGGCGCCGCGCGATCCGGTCCGCACGATCTCGATCGAATGACCGCGCTTCGCCGCTTCCCGAGCGATCGCATCGGCGACGCGGTTCGCGCCGGCGGCGATCGCCGCCACGTCCTTGGGAACGAAGATCCGGCTCATCGCGCCACCTCCTCGACGATCTCGCGGACCGCATCCGTATCGAGCCGAGCGACCGGCTCGCCGTCGACCAGCGCCGCCGGTCCGGTGGCGCAGAGCCCGAGGCAGAAGACCGGTTCGAGCGTCACCCGGCCGTCGGCCGAGGTGCCGTGCCAGTCGAGGCCGAGCAGCCGGCGGAACGCCGCCTCGACGTCACGCCCGCCGCGCGCCTGACAGGCTTCGGCGCGGCACACCTTGATGACGTGCCGCCCGGCGGGGGCGCGGCGGAAGTCGTGATAGAAGGTGACGACGCCGTGCATCTCGGCGCGGCTGACGTTGAGCCGCTCGGCCACCAGTGGCACGGCGGCCTCGGGCACGCAGCCGAACTCGTCCTGCAACGCGTGCAGGATCGGCAGCGCCGGCCCTTCGAGGCCGAGATGGGCGTCGATGATCTCGCCCGCCCGCGCCGCGTCCCATTTCGTCGTGCCCGGTATCGCCGCCATCCCTGGATCCTGCTCGTTCAATCGGTTCGTAGATGACCGGTGTTCGATCGGTGATCAATATCGAAAAACGGTGTTGCGATCGCAAATTCAAATCATCTCATGCGTGTTCCGTGCTTCCGCCGCGGCATCTGCCAGCCCGCTTTCCCGCCGCCCCGCCTACCCGCCGCTCAGGCGATGTCGGTGAGTGTCGGCGCCAGCCGCCGCGCTTCGGCGATCAGGGCGCGGATCAGCGGCGGCTCGAGGTCGCGTGCGGTGGTGACGAGCCCGATGGTGTGGGTGATCTGCGGCTCGACGATCGGGATCGCGACGATACCGGCCGAGGCGAGGCCGAGCGCCTCGGCGAGGATGCGCGGCATCACCGAACACCAGCGCCCGGTCCGCACGTGCGCCGCGAGCACCATGATCGAGTTGGATTCGAGTTTGGCTTCCGGCGTGACGCCGGCATCGGCGAAGGCGTGATCGATGATCCGCCGATTCTGCATGTCGGGCGTCAACAGGCAGAGCGGGATCGAGGCGAGCTCCTTCCAGGTCACCGTCCGTCGCGTCCCGAACGGCCGGTCGGCCGAGGTGACGAGGTGATAGCGTTCGCGGTAGAGCGGCGTCGCGGTGACGCGGCCGAGCCGTTCGTTGT
The DNA here is from genome assembly GCF_036782435.1 of Pinisolibacter sp. Taxonomy (NCBI): domain Bacteria; kingdom Pseudomonadati; phylum Pseudomonadota; class Alphaproteobacteria; order Hyphomicrobiales; family Ancalomicrobiaceae; genus Pinisolibacter; species Pinisolibacter sp. The sequence continues at coordinate 31,358 of NZ_DAIPZB010000033.1, forward strand.
CGAGATAGGTGAGGCAGGCGTCGGTCTCGAGGTTCTCGAGGTCTCGCAGTGCCTCGACCGAGTTGCGCGAGAACACCGAGAGCTGCACCTGCGGCCAGCGTTCGGAGAAGGCGGTGGTGAGCCTCGACACCATCGGTAGCGCCGTCGGGATGACCGCGATCCTGAGATGGCCGGTGAGCCCCTTCTTCATCGTGTCGAGATCCGCCCGCATGGCCCGCGCATCGCCGACGATCCGTCGCGCCCAGTCGAGGGTGCGCTCGCCTTCGGCGGTGAAGCCGATGAAGCGCGAACCGCGGTCGACCAGCGGTGCGCCGACGATGTCCTCGAGCTGGCGGATCGCCGCGGAGAAGGCCGGCTGCGAAATGCCGCAGGCCTGTGCCGCCCGGCCGAAATGCTTTTCGCGCGCCAACGCCAACAGGTATTCGAGCTTGTCGATCATCCGAAATCTCCGGCCCGGCGGTCTCCGCGGCCGACGCACTCTAATGCGGTTCCGTCGCCGCGCGCATCGACCGCGATGAAAGTCATGATCGCCTCCTAAACGGTTTGGAAACCCTTTGGATACGATTCTGGGTCCAGAACATCGGTAAAACCGACGAGATTCCTGCCGTGACCGCGCCTTTCGCGATCCGGCGATGCGGGGGAAGTCCTCATGCTTTCGAAATTCGTGCCGCGCTTCGGCTCTTCGATGACCGCGACGGTGACCATCAGCGGCTTCGTCGCGGTGCTCTTCGTCACGCTCGCGCTCGCCGGGGCCTCGTGGATGGTGCTCGTCGACTATGTCGCCGACGGCGCGGCGCGTCGCCAGGACGCCAACATCCGCGCCGCCGCCACCATCCTCGAGCGTGACCATCCCGGCACCAGGATCGAGTGGAACGCCGACGGCCGGCCGCGCATCGTCATGGGCGATATCCCCGCCGCCATCTCCGATCATTCGACCATCGACGCGGTGAGCCGCGTCACCGGCGACACCACGACGCTCTTCGGCTTCGACGAGGCGACCGGCGAGTTCGTTCGCCGCACCACCAACGTCAAGAAGGCCGACGGGTCGCGTGCCGTCGGGACCGTCCTCGGCAAGAACGGCAAGGTCCATCCGATCGTGTCGCGCGGCGAGACCTTCACCGGCACCGTCGACATCCTCGGCATTCCCTACGTGACCACCTACACGCCGGTGTTCTCGCCGGCCGGCAAGGTGATCGGCATCGTCTATTCCGGCGTCAAGAAGTCGGTGGTCGACGCGGTGATCGGCTCGTGGACGCGGTCCATCGCCATCACCGGCGGTCTGGTCCTCTTCTTGGCGAGCTCCGCGCTCTTCTTCTTCGGACGTCGCATCACCCGTCCGCTGGTCGATCTCGCTGGCGCGCTCGACCGCGTGTCGCGCGGCGATCTCGGGACCGAGATGCCCCATCGCGATCGTGGCGACGAGGTCGGCGCCGTGGCGCGCGCCGCCGAGACGCTGCGCCGGGCGGCCGGCGAGCGCGAGGCTCTCGCGGCCACCCAGAACCGCGAGCACGGGGAGCGCGCCGCCGAGCAGCGTCGCATCGCCGCCGCCATCGCCGCCTTCCGCTCGTCCATCGCCGGTACGCTGAAGGCTCTCGACGCCGATGTCGGCACCATGTCGGCGACCGCCACCGACTTGACCCGTCTCGCCGACGAGGCGACCGGCCGCGCCGAGAGCGCCGCCCGCGCCACCGGCGAGGCGTCCTCCGGCGCCGCCTCCGTCGCAGCCGCCGTCGACGAACTCGCCGGTTCGGTCACCGAGATCGACCGCCGCGCCACCGCCGCCACCGGCGCGGTCGAAACGGCGCGCCGGGCCGCGGAAGAGTCGAACGCCCGCATCGCCAGTCTGGCGGAGGCCTCCGGCCGCATCGGCGCGGTGCTCGATCTCATCCGCGACATCGCCGAACAGACCAATCTCCTCGCCCTCAACGCCACCATCGAGGCGGCGCGTGCCGGCGAAGCCGGTCGCGGCTTCGCCGTCGTCGCCTCCGAAGTCAAGACGCTCGCCGGCCAGACCGCCAAGGCGACCGACGAGATCGCCGAACAGATCGGCTCGATCCGCACCGAGGTCGAAGGCGCCGTCTCGGCGATCTCCGCGATCGTCGGCCGCATCGGCGAGGCGTCGTCCTACACCGAGGCGATCGCCGCCGCGGTCAATCTCCAGACCACCGCGACCGGCGACATCTCGCACGCCGCCCGCTCGGCGGCCGAAGGCGCATCGCGCGCCGCCGAGGACGTCAGCGGCGTCAACACCGTCGCCGAGCGCACCGATCGCGCCGCCGAACGCGTCGCGGCGCTCGCCGCCGATCTGACCAACCGGTCGAAGGGCCTCGGCGCCGAAGTCGAGCGCTTCCTCGGCGCCGTCGCCGCCTGATCCCCGACCGGCGCCCCAGGGGCGCCGGTCGACGCTCTCATCCCCTCCGACCGATCACGGCGAGGTGCTCCGGCGCCTCGCCGAACGCGTTCAACCGGCGATAGCGCGGCGCGTCCTCCGGCACTTCCGCCACCTCCGCCGCCCAGGTGAGGTGATAGGGCACGTGGAAGCCCCAGTAGCCGGCGGCGAGTGCCGGCAGGATGTCCGACTTCGCCGAATTGCCGATCATCACCGCTTCGCCCTCGCCGGCGCCGAGCCGGCCGAAGATGCGGGCGTAGGTCTCCGGCGTCTTCTCCGAGACGATCTCGACGCTGTGGAACATGTCGCCGAGGCCGGAGCGGGCGAGCTTCTGTTCCTGATCGAGCAGGTCGCCCTTGGTGATCACCACCAGCCGATGGCCGCGTGCCCGGAGCGCCTCGAGCGTCTCGGCGACGCCGGGCAGCGGCTCGACCGGATGTTCGAGCATCTCGTGGCCGAGGCTCAGGATCTCCTGGATCACCTTCGCCGGCAGGCCCTCGTCGGTGACCGCCACCGCCGTCTCGATCATCGACAGGGTGAAGCCCTTGATGCCGTAGCCGTAGAGCCGGAGGTTCTTGCGCTCGGTGGCGATCAGCCGCTCGGTGAGATGATCCGACGCCGCGTGATTGCCGAGCAGCTCGATGAAGCGCTCGATCGTCAGTTGGAAGATCGTCTCGTTGTGCCAGAGCGTGTCGTCGGCATCGATCCCGAGGACGGGCAGGGTCATGGGGCGTGTCTCCTCGGCTGCCATCATCCTCCTCTCCAATGACGTTGCATAGGCCGCCTCGCGGGCGTGCCGCGCGTCGCCGCACCTCCTGCCGTGTCGGATCCGCTCTTTCCTGCGACCGCTCCGCCGCCTATCGGTGGGTGAGATCAACCGATGGATCCGCCATGACCGACATCGATCCCACCGCCGCCTATCCCGTCACCCCGCGCAACCGGGTCAAGCGCCTGCACGAGCGCGGCACCTACGACCGCGCTTCGGTCTGGGCGGTGCTCGACGCTTCGATGCTCTGCCACGTCGCCTATGCGATCGACGGCCAGCCCTATGCGACGCCGACCATCCACTGGCGCGACGGCGACACGCTGTTCTGGCACGGCTCCTCGGCGAGCCGCATGCTGCGCCATCTGGCGAAGGGCGCGCCCGCCTGCCTGACGGTGTCGCATCTCGACCGTCTCATCCTCGCCCGCTGCGGTTTCAACCATTCGGTCGACTATCGCTCCGCCATGTGCTTCGGTACGGCGCGGATCGTCGACGATATCGAGGAGAAGCGCACCGCCCTCGACCGCATGATCGATCGCTACTATCCCGGCCGCGCCGCCTCCCTGCGCACCGCGACGGCCCAGGAGATCAAGGCGACGACGGTGATCTCGATGGTGATCGAGGAGGCCTCCGCCAAGGTCCGAGCCAAGGGCGTCGGCGACGAGCCGGAGGACCTCGATCTGCCGATCTGGGCCGGGGTGATCCCGCTCCACACGGTGATCGGCGAGGCGGAGGTCTCGCCCCACGTCCCCGCCGGCGTCGACCGCCCCGCCGACCTCGCCGCCTACCGCCCGGGCCGTTCCCTCGGCGAGGTCTTCGCCGAGACCCAGGCCATCTACGAAGGCGAGTGAGAGACGACCCGACGTGCAGGGGCCGACATCGGCCCGATCTGGCGCCCCTGATCGTTGAGGTCCGAGATCGTCGAAGACCTCTCCTCCTCGTCATTGCCGGGCTCGACCCGGCAACCCAGCGGCGTCGCCGGCCGGGAATGCCCCATGGGTCGCCGGGTCGAGCCCGGCGATGACGGGGGAGGGGAACCGCGAGGGACACGTCGAGCGCCGTCGTCGTCGATCCGCCGATCCCCGCGACCTCGCGCCGATCCCGCATCCCCCCTTCCCCCGCCCTCCATCCCGTTGCATCCTCCCCCGGACGACCGATCGAGAGGGCGACTGGCGCATGCGATCCCGACGTTTCAAGGCGATCCACGCCGGCGAGACCCATGTCTTCACCGGCCTCGCGACGCTGCTGGCGCAAGCCTCGCCGCGCCGTTCCGGCGACGAACTCGCCGGCCTCGCCGCAGACAGCGACACCCGCCGCGTCGCCGCCCGCATGGCGCTCGCCGACCTGCCGCTGAAGTGCTTCCTGGAAGACGTCGTCGTCCCCTACGACGCCGACGAGGTCACCCGCCTCATCGTCGACACCCACGACGAAGCGGCCTTCACACCCGTCGCCACGATGACCGTCGGCGAGTTCCGCGAGTGGCTGCTCTCCGACGCCGCCGACGGCGCGACGCTGGCGAAGCTCGCCCCCGGCCTCACCCCCGAGATGGTCGCCGCCGTCTCGAAACTCTGCCGCAACGGCGATCTCGTCGCCATCGCCGCCAAAGTGCGGGTGACGACCGCCTTCCGCTCGACCATCGGGCTCCCCGGCCGCCTCGCCGCCCGCCTGCAGCCCAACCACCCGACCGACGACCCGGCGGCGATCGCCGCCGCCACCCTCGACGGCCTCGTCTACGGCATGGGCGACGCCGTCATCGGCATCAACCCGGCGACCGACAATGTCGAGAGTTGCGTCTCGCTGCTCACGATGCTCGACGACATCCGCACCCGCTTCGACATCCCGACCCAGTCTTGCGTGCTCGCCCACGTCACCACCTCGATCGCCGCGATCGAGAAGCGCGCGCCGCTCGATCTGGTCTTCCAGTCGATCGCCGGGACGGAGGCCGCGAATGCCGGCTTCGGCGTGACGTTGTCGATCCTGAAGGAGGCTCAGGACGCGGCGCTGTCGCTGAAGCGCGGCACGGTCGGATCGAACGTCATGTATTTCGAGACGGGGCAGGGCGCGGCGCTCTCCGCCGATGCCCATCACGGCGTCGATCAGCAGACCATCGAGGCCCGCGCCCATGCGGTCGCCCGCGCCTTCTCGCCGCTGCTGGTCAACACCGTGGTCGGCTTCATCGGTCCCGAATATCTCTACGACGCCAAGGAGATCACCCGCGCCGGCCTGGAAGACCACTTCTGCGGCAAGCTCCTCGGCGTGCCGATGGGCGTCGACGTCTGCTACACCAACCACGCCGAAGCCGATCAGGACGACATGGACGTGCTGGCGCTCACGCTCGCCAATGCCGGCGTGAACTTCCTCATCGCCGTGCCCGGCGCCGACGACATCATGCTCAACTACCAGAGCCTGTCGCACCACGACGTCGTCCGCCTGCGCCACCTGCTCGGCCTGAGGCCGGCGCCCGAATTCGAGGCATGGCTGGCGCGCATGGGCCTGCTCGACGCCGCCGGCCGACTGCCGGCGCTTGCGCCCGATCCCTCCACCGCCCGCCGGCTGTTGGCGATCGGAGGTGCGGCATGAGCCACGATGCCGACACCTGGGAAAAGCTCCGCCGCCTCACCCGCGCCCGCATCGGCCTCGGCCGCGCCGGCGACGGGCTGCCGACCAAGGCGTTGCTCGACTTCCAGATGGCCCATGCGAAGGCGCGTGACGCGGTTCACGGCGCCGCCGACTTCGATCGGATCGCCGTCGATCTCGCCCCCCGCGAGGTGATCCGCCTCGCCTCCGCCGTCCCCGATCGGCCGACCTATCTGCGCCGCCCCGACCTCGGCCGGCGTCTCGCCGACGGCGAAGCGGAGAAACTCCCCGCCGGCCCGTGCGACGTCGTCTTCGTCATCGCCGACGGCCTCTCGGCAGCGGCGGTCGACGCCAACGCGGTGGCGACGCTGGAAGCCACCGCCCGCCGCCTCGAAGGGCTTTCGATCGGCCCGGTGGTGCTGGCGCGGGAAGCCCGCGTCGCCCTCGGTGACGTCGTCGGCGCTGCGATGAACGCGGCGGTCGTGGCGGTGCTGATCGGCGAGCGTCCCGGCCTCACCGCCGCCGACAGTCTCGGCGTCTACCTGACCTTCCACCCGGTCCCCGGCCGCAAGGACGCGGAGCGCAATTGCCTCTCCAACATCCACGCCCACGGCATGAGCCCGGACGAGGCCGGCCACAAACTCGCCTGGCTGATCCGCGAGGCGCTGCGGCTGAAGTCGACCGGGGTGGGTTTGAAGGAGGCGGCGCCGAAGTTCGCCGTGGGCGAGAGCGGAGCGGGACCGCGTATCGCCTGACGCCATCCCGTCATCGATCACGTCGCCGTCGCCTCTCGACCCGACGATTCGGAGAGCTCTGCGTCGGACGCAGGGGTGCCGCACCGTAGCGGCTGCGATCCCCCCTCCGCCGGGAAAATCTCTCCTCCTCACCAGCGAAAACCGCACCGACGGGAAATATCTCCTTCGATCCGCGCCTCCGTACGATTCCAGACGTCGACGCGTGGAGAACCGTCGTCGATCCGGATCATTCAGAGATTTCAGTGTCATGCGCAGCCGGCGATATCGTGCCGAGGAGATCTGCGCTCTCCGCATGGCGAACATCTTGTTCGATTGCTCGAGAAGTGGCCATCTGGCGCCGCTTCGGGCAGCCGAGCCGGTCGTCGCGACCCCCGGCGCCCCGCACGACGTTCGCCGTCCCGCCATCCTGCCGGTCCGCCGGCCGAATGGTGCGACGGATCCGAGGAGTAGACCGATGCATGCTTTCCGCTCGCTGGCTCTCGCCGGCACCGCCTTCGCCGTCGCCGCCGTCTTCGCCGGCCCGTCCGTTCCCGTCGCCCGCGCCGCCGACGAGGTCAAGATCGCCGTGGTCGGCCCGATGACCGGCTCGCTCGCCACGATCGGCGAACAGCAGAAGCGCGGCGCCGAAGCCGCCGCGGCGGTCATCAACGCCGCCGGCGGCATCAAGGGCAAGAAGGTGCGCATCGTCGTCGAGGACGACCAGTGCGACCCGAAACAGGCGGTGACGGTGGCCAACCGCATCGTCGGCAATCAGATCGGTTTCGTCGCCGGCCACGCCTGCTCCGGCGCCTCGATCGCCGCCTCGGACGTCTACAACGAGAACGGCATCCTGATGGCGACCCCGGCCTCGTCCAATCCGGCGCTGACCGAGAAGGGCTATCCGACCATCCTGCGCCTCTACGTCCGCGACGACGCGCAGGGGTCCTACATCGGTCACTGGATCGCCAAGACCTATGCCGGCAAGAAGCTGGCGGTGATCCACGACAAGTCCGCCTACGGCAAGGGGCTCGCCACCATCGCCGAGAAGACCGCGGCGGAAGACGGCCTGAAAGCCGTTCTCACCGAGGGCCTGAACCCGGGCGAGAAGGACTACATGGCGGTGGTCGGCAAGCTGAAGGCCGCCGGCGCCGACGTCGTCTATTTCGGCGGCTACCACACCGAGGCCGGTCTCATCCGCCGTCAGGCCGCCGATCTCGGCTACAAGTTCGATCTCGTCATGGGCGACAGCCTGGCGACGCCGGAGTACTGGACCATCGCCGGCCCGGCCGGTGAGAACACCTGGTTCACCTTCCCGGCCGATCCGCGCCGCTCGCCCACCGCCGCCGCCGCGGTCGAGGAGTTCAAGAAGCAGAAGTTCGAGCCGGAAGGCTTCACCCTGTTCTCCTATGCCGTGGTGCAGGCGGTCGCCGCCGGCATCGAGCGCGCCGGCTCCGAGAGCCCGGCCAAGGTCGCCGCGGCGCTGAAGGACGGCAAGCCCTTCGAGACCGTCGTCGGCGCCATCGCCCTCGACAAGAAGGGCGACATCCTCGAGCCGCGCTTCGACATCAACAAGTGGCACGAAGGCAAATACGCCCCGATCGACCTCACCAAGTGATCCGTCCGATCCGGTACGACACGCGACGGCCCGGTGGGAGCGATCCCGCCGGGCCGTCGCCGTTCCGCGTCGCGGGATTTCCATTTCTGCGCCGATGTCGTTAGAGCATGTGCCGATCGGGTCGCGCCGAGCCGATCGAAAAGAACTGCTCCGCCGGAGAACGGGAGCGCTTCACGACAGGACGGGAAGGATCGATCGATGAGCGACGTCGTCGTCAAGGACTCCAACGGCAACCGCCTCGCCGACGGCGACAGCGTCACCGTGATCAAGGACCTCAAGGTCAAGGGCACCTCGGTGACGCTGAAGCGCGGCACCACCCTCAAGAACATCCGCCTCACCGACGACCCCGACCTGATCGAGTGCAACGCCGAAAAGGTGAAGGGCCTGGTGCTGCGCACCGAGTTCCTCAAGAAGGCCTGATCGAGGATGAGCGGGAAGAGCGGAACGACGAACAAAGTGGATCTTGAGGAGACGACTCCGCGACTCGCGATCAAAGGCCCCGGGCGAGCGCATTTCGAAAACGCAATCGTCGCAGTCGGGGAGGGCATTTCATTCGATCGGAGGTAGAGTCAAAATGGCGCAGCACGCGAAGATTCGATCCTTTACGAATTGATTCGGCATGAAGACTCAACGCCTAAGAGATCCCGTCCACGGCCTGATCACCTTTCGAGGCAACGAACCGCTGGATCAGTTGGCTTGGCGATTGATCGACACTCCGGAGTTCCAGCGGCTCCGCCGGATCAAGCAATTGGGCGTTTCTGAATTCGTCTATCCTGGGGCGACCCATACTAGATTTTCGCATTCGATCGGAGTTTTTGAGGTCGCTCGCCGGCTGACGGAGATCATCCGCCGGGAGATCAAGGAAATCGATGATGAGTTTGACGAAAAACGTGCAAAAGTCGCGATGATCGCCGCTCTTCTTCACGACATCGGCCACGGACCTTTCAGCCATACGTTCGAAAGAGTTCAAAGAAGGCGCGGGGCCGATCGGCATCATGAACAGTGGAGCGCAGCGATCATTCGAAATCCGAAAGGGAGCATCTTTCGGGAATTGGAAGCACACGATCCGGGGTTGGCGGGCGATGTCGCCGACCTTCTGGTTCTCGAAAACCCGAAGGACATCTACCACGCGATCGTCTCTAGTTCCTTCGATGCGGATCGGTTGGACTATTTGCGCCGGGATCGTCAGATGACCGGGACGGGCGATGGCGCGATCGATTTCGACTGGTTGCTCGAGCATGTGAGAGTCCGCAGGATCGATCTCGAAGCGCCCGATGGGATCGGCGACCCCGATTCGGTAAAGGTTCCGACGTTCTGTATCGCCTTGAAAGCGTTGCCGGCCGCCGAGCAGTTTCTGATGGCTCGTTACACGCTGCACCAACAGGTCTATTTCCACAAAGCAACGCGAAGCATGGAGACGATGATCGCCGAAGTGCTGCGTCTCGTCTCGGAGGCTGCCGTTGACGGGGGCGACGCTCGAAGCGTGACCGGCCTTGAGGAAGATCATCCGTTGATCGTCTTCTTCCGCGCGGCGGTACCGTCCGTCGAGGAATATATCAGACTGGACGATATGGTCGTCTTCGGGGCACTTGAGCGGATGGAGCGGGCGGGAAGCGAGAGGATCGCGAAACTCGCCGTTCGCCTGCGCCGGCGCAATCTGTATAAGGCGCTAGACAGCCGCGACTTCGCCTCCGATTCGGCTTGGCAGAGGTCGGGTGCCAAGAAGGTGGAACATTGGATCAAGGAAAATGGAATCGATGCCTTCCACGATCCGGACGTGAGCGTCACTATCTACAACGAAGTCGGCGGGAAAGAGGAGAGCGCACACAAGAAGCTCCGCATCCTCGCCGCGGACGGGAAGAGAGCACATGAGATAACCGACATGTCGAGCTATCTCAGCCGCGTCGGAACCGAGCCAGGCAGGGAAACGCATAACCGAACGTTAACCAGATTCTACTTTGCTGAGTCCGGTGATCGCGATGCTGCGAGAAAGCTCGGGGAGAGGAAATTATGACCGACCTGTTCGACCCCTCCATCTATGAGCTTCGCGACGACGATCTGGCGGGCGAGTACAACGTTTGTAATATTTTGGAAGTAGCCGGGGGCTCTCTGTCGGGCCGCGTTCGCCTACAGAAGACCGTATTCCTCCTCGGCAAGCTTCGCGGGACGCCTTACTTTCCGTATGCCTATCATCATTATGGGCCTTATTCGGCCGAATTGGCAGAAGCGGTCGACGTAGCGACGATTTTCGGCATGGTTTCCGAATCTGTGGAACACCGCGATTCGGACGGTGCGAGGTACAGTCGATACGAACTGGTTTCGAAGCCGCGAATTGGTGTGGACGGTTTTCTGAAGACGCCCTCAGCGGTGTCTGCTCTTTCGGCGATCGAAAAGGCCGGCTCGACGGTTCTCGAACTGGCTGCTACGGCTTACTGGTTGAAGTACGACGAGGGGCAGGCGGACTGGCGAACCGAAATCGTCCGTCGGAAGGGCGTCAAGACCGAAGGTGGTCGCCTCGAGAAGGCGATCGAACTTCTCCGAGAAATCGGTTTGGGCCGAGACATGGCGCCGGCATGAAATCCGAAAGCGAGATTCGATACCCGCAATGTCGTGTCATCGACATCTCGTGAATGGTCCTGTTCCGTGACCGACGCCCTCCGCTTCTCCGTCGCGCCGATGATGGATTGGACCGATCGGCACTGCCGGGTCTTCCATCGTCATCTGACCAAGCGCGCCGCGCTGTTCACCGAGATGGTCACCGCCCCGGCGGTGATCCACGGCGACCGGGACCGCCTGCTCGGCTTCTCGGACGTCGAACACCCGGTCGTCTGCCAGCTCGGCGGCTCCGATCCGGCGCAGCTCGCCGAAAGCGCCCGCATCGTCGAGGGTTACGGCTACGACCGCATCGATCTCAACTGCGGCTGTCCCTCCGACCGCGTCCAGTCCGGGAGCTTCGGCGCCTGCCTGATGGCCGAGCCGGACCTCGTCGCCGAATGCGTTGCGGCGATGAAGCGGGCGGTGGCGATCCCGATCTCGGTGAAGTGCCGCATCGGCATCGACGAGGCCGATCCGCGCGTCATGCTGCCGACCTTCGTCGAGAAGATCGTCGGGGCGAACGTCGACAGCCTGACGGTGCACGCCCGCAAGGCGTGGCTGCAGGGGCTGTCGCCGAAGGAGAACCGCTCCGTCCCGCCGCTCGACTACGGTCTCGTCTACGATGTGAAGCGCGCCCACCCGCACCTGCACGTGGCGATCAACGGCGGTATCCGCAGCCTCGACGAGGCCGAGGCCCTGCTCGCGCCGCAACCCGACGGCGTGACCCTCGACGGCGTCATGCTCGGCCGTGCCGCCTACGAGACGCCGGACCTTCTCGCCGCCGTCGATCGCCGCATTTTCGGCGACACGGCCCCCGACGCCGATCCCTTCGCCGTGGTCGCGGCGATGGAGCCCTACATCGCCGAGGTGCTGGCCGGCGGCGGCAAACTGTCCCACGTCACCCGCCACATGCTCGGCCTCTTCGCCGGCCGCCCCGGCGCCCGCGCCTGGCGGCGTATCCTGACGGTGCGCTCGGTCCAGCCCGGCGCCGGCCTCGAAGTGCTGCGCGAAGCGCTGGCCGCCGTCAGCCGGCCGCCGCGCGAGACGGCGCAGCACCCGGCCGCCTGAGACGCCGTCGGCTCGTGGAGCAGCGACGTCTCAGAACCGCCGCCGCCGGCCGTGCCCCGCCTCCCAGGCGCGTTTGCGCGCCGGCAATTCGTCGATGATCCGCGCTCGCGTCGCGTTGTCGAAACGCGCCCAGTCGGCGATCTCCTCGATGCGGCGGAAGCAGCCGAGGCAGATCTTGTCGATCGGGTGCAGCTGGCACTTCTTCAGACACGGCGATCGGATCGGTGCATCGTCGGGATCGGTCATCGGGGATCGTCGGGTTCGGGACGGGACGGGAACGAGTGATACCATCGACCATTGAAAATGACCGATGGAATTCCTGACGCGAATTTCTCCTGCCCCGGATGCGAATGCGAAATTCGCGTTCCTCCAAAGGCCGGGTGCGTCAGCACCTCCGGCCTTTGGTATGACGAGTGGTGCGCGCCGGCGCGACCGTCCAGGTCGCCGATCGCCACATCGCAGCGGCGTCGCGCCTCATGCCAGGAGCCCGATCATCGCTGCGATCTCGGCGACGATGGTTCCTGCGCCGACGACGTCGCCGGTGAAGCCGCCGATCCGCGCGCGCGCCGAGAGGCCGAGCCCGGCGACGGCCGCGATCGCGACCACGATCGCCGGAACGATGCTCGCGCCGGCGACCGGTGCCATCGTCAGGACGACGATCGCCACGGCACCGGCCACCGCGATACCGAAGGCCGTCGGCTCCGGTCGGCCGGCGGCGCGGCCGAGCCCGTCGGTGCGCGCCGGATCGAGCGCCACCATCAGCCCGAGCGGCGCGACCCGCGCCAGCACGGCGACGCCGAGGACGACGAGCCCGGCGCCGAGGCCGTCGTACCGGTCGATCGCTTCGGCGAGAAGGCTCGCCCGCAGGACGAACTGGATGGCGAGCGCCACGCCGGCGAAGGCGCCGATGCGGCTGTCCTTCATGATCTCCAGCCGCCGTTCGGCGGTGAAACCCCCGCCGAAGCCGTCGGCGACGTCGCCGAACCCGTCTTCGTGGAAGGCCCCGGTGAGATAGGCGAGGATGGCGAGGGTCAGCGCGGCGACGGCGAGCGAGGGCAGGGCGCTCGGCGCCGACGCCGCCAGCAACGCCGCCGGACCGGCGGCGATGGCGAGGCCGGCGAAGGGCAGCATGCGGATGGCGCGTCCGAACGGCGGTGGCGCGGCCGGATCGTCGGCGGCGCCGAGGCGCGGCAGCGGCAGACGCGAATAGAACCGCACCATGGCGGCGAAATCGGCGAGGAGTCCGGCGAGCCCCGCAGCCGGGTCGGCTGGCGAAGGCGGGGCCGGGCTCTGCGGCTCGTTCCGCGATGCGGCGTCTCCCGTCGGCTGCGCGTCGTCGTTCACCGCCTCGCCCCGTTCCTCAGGCGATCGCGCCGCACCTCGTGCACCGCGCCGCCGCTCCGTCGGCTCGCTCGCGATCCGCGGAGACCGCGTCGTCCGTCCGTCTCCCTTGCCGCGCCGCGGCGAGGGGTATAGAGGGCGGCGATCCGAACGTCTCCGAGGCTCGACATGTCCGCCACTCCCTTCGACGACTTCCGCGATCTCGTCAATCTCGTCCCCGGTCCGGACGAAGCGGCGGTCGCCGCCTTCCGCGCCCGCGACGCCCAGCTGACCAAGATCCCCGGCTCGCTCGGCCGCCTCGAGGAGATCGTCGAACTGCTCGCCGCCGTGACCGGCAAGGCGCCGCCGAAGGTCGAGAAGCCGCTGGTCGCCGTCTTCGCCGCCAACCACGGCATCACCGCCAAGGGCGTCTCGGCCTATCCGTCCGAGGTGACCAAGCAGATGGTGGCCAACTATGCCGTCGGCGGCGCGGCGATCAATCAGATCTGCATGGTGAGCGACATCGGCCTCAAGGTCTTCGAACTCGCCCTCGACTTCCCCACCCCGGACATCTCCGAGACCGACGCGTTCGACGAGGCCGGCTGCGCCGCCACCATGGCCTTCGGCATGGAGGCGCTCGCCGGCGGCACCGATCTGCTCTGCCTCGGCGAGATGGGCATCGGCAACACGGCGGTCGCCTCGGCGCTCTACCTCGCCCTCTTCGGCGGCACGGCGGAAGACTGGGTCGGCCCCGGCACCGGCGTCGCCGGCGCAGCGCTCGCCAACAAGGCGAAAGTGGTGGCCGAGGCGGTCGCCCGCATCGCCGGTGAGACCGATCCCTTCCAGATCCTGCGCCGCATCGGCGGTCGCGAGATCGCCGCGATGGTCGGCGCCATCCTCGGCGCGCGCCATCAGAAGGTGCCGGTGGTGGTCGACGGCTTCGTCACCTCCGCCGCCGCGGCGGTGGTCCATGCACTCAACCCGGCGGCGATCGACCACTGCATCTTCGCCCACGTCTCGGCCGAGCCGGCGCACCGCCGCGCCCTCGCCGCGATGGGCAAGACGCCGCTCCTCGATCTCGGCATGCGTCTCGGCGAGGGCACGGGGGCCGCGGTCGCCGCCTCGATCATCCGCGCCGCCGCCGCCACCCATGCCGGCATGGCGACCTTCGCCGAAGCCGGGGTGAGCGACAAGGACGGCTGAGCGAGCCAATTCCGTCGGATATCGAAAATGCCCGATGGTGGTCTCGAGGCGAATGCCTCGTGCCTCCGAGGCGAAGGAAAAGCTCGCATGTCGGCGGAGGCGGGCGCGTCGGTACCCCCGGCCTTCGGTCTCAGATCAGGTCGGAGAGCGCGTCGATCGAGGTGATCGCCCGTTCGATGCGGACGATGAGCGGAGGTCGGCCGGCGTGGTCGCGGTGCGTCGCGGCGATCGATCGGAGCAGCGTCCGCAACACGTCGATCGCGTCGCAGCGGGTCGGGCAGGGCGTCGGCCCGCACTTGCCGCAGCGCTGGAGCAGATGGCGAGCATAGGCGTCGATGGCCTCGTCCGAGGCGCCGAGGTCGATCAACTCGGCGACCACCGCCGTGACCCGCGCATCGTCGGCATCGTAGCTCCGGCCGGGGCGGCTCGGCTCCGACCGCAGGAGACCGATGTCTTCGATCCGATGCACCAGATCGAGATCGACACGGCAACTGGCCGCCAGCGCCTCCGGTGAGGCGAAGTGTGGCACGTCCTCGAGCTTGATCGAAAAAATCAGGCACAGGAGGTCGAGCATTTCGTGTCGCGTATGACGAATCATCGGCCACTCCGCCACAGCTGTGTACGGGAGTTGTTCGCTTTCATGGCCGAGAGCGACGCGGTGTCACCGCAATGATGACGCGGTGACGAGCCTTCATCGCGGTCGAATGTGATGCGATCGAACAAGAAGAAACGCGATTCCCGATTGAAACTATTCGCCATCATAGAGCATCGGCGTCGTTGGCGCCAACGGTTACGATACAGATATTTCTGGAAATTGGTCGAATACGCCGAAGTCGCGATGGGGCCGGAGCTTCAGCCCCTCCCCATCTGCCGCCGCATGGTGCCGAGCACCGAGCCGGTGGCGCCGGCGGCGGAGATGTCGGTGATGCCGCGCCGCCGCGGCCGCTCGTCGATCCGCGGCATCACCTCGAGCACCCGCGACTGCGGCACGGTGAACATCACCTCGGTGCCCTCGCGCAATTTCGAGGTGAGAGCGAAGGTGCCGCCGTGCATCTGCACCAGCGCCTGGACGATGGAGAGGCCGAGGCCGGTGCCCTGTTCGGCCGACTTGATGGCGATCGAGCCCTGGCCGAAGCGGGAGAGCACGATCGGGATCTCGTCCTCCGGAATGCCGGGGCCGGTGTCGCGCACCGAGACGTACTGGCCGCCGCCGGCGGTCCAGCCGACCTTCACCGTGATGGTGCCGCCGGTCGGGGTGAACTTCACCGCGTTGGAGAGGAGATTGAGCGTCACTTGCCGCACGGCGCGCTCGTCGGCCCAGATCTTCGGCAGATTGTCCTCGTACTGCTCGACGATGGTCAGCCCCTTGTTGCGGGCGCGCAGCCCCATCATGTGGGCGCAGTCCTCGACGATGTAGGGCAGCGTCACCGATTCCTCGTTGAGCGTGTAGCGCCCCGCCTCGATGCGGCTGATGTCGAGGATCTCGTTGATCAGCTCGAGGAGATGCCGGCCACTGTCGTGGATGTCGGCGACGTAGCCTTTGTAGATGTCGTTGCCGAGCGGCCCCATCAACTCGTTCTGCATCACCTCGGAGAAGCCGAGGATGGCGTTGAGCGGTGTCCTGAGCTCGTGGCTCATGGTCGCCAGGAACCGGCTCTTGGCGTAGTTCGCCTCTTCGGCCTTGCGCCGGCTCTCGTCGGAGATCGAATTGGCCTGCTCGAGTTCGGCGATCAGACTGTCCTTCTCGGCGCGCGCTTCGATCTCGGTGAGAGAGGCGCGGAACAGGCGGTAGCCGAGGACGATGAAGAAGGCCTGGGTGGTCAGCGCCATGGTGGCGAAGACGACCTGATAGGACGGCGTCGGCAGGAACACCACCTCGGGACGGGCCATGAAGCCGAGCGCGGTGGTGACGGTGATCGGGAAGGTCGCCGCGAACATCGCCGCTTGGAGGTTCGACGCCAGCATGGCGCAGACCGCGACGACGATCAGCATCGCCGAGAAGCGGAAGACGTCGGCGACGATCGTCGCGTCCGCCGGCAGAATGAAGAGGATCGCCCAGGTGAGCCCGAACAGGCCGTCGAGCGCCGCGAAGCGCCGCCGCCAACTCGCCAGCGACACGTCCTTGCGGTCGAGCTTGAGGAAATCGCGGGCGAAATAGAGCGTCGTCAGATGCGCCGCGATGACGAAGAAGGCCCAGGCGCCGATCAGCACCTTGTCGGTCCAGAAGTGACCGACGAGAGCGATGAAGGCGACGAGCCCGGAAACCCAGACGGTCGAGGCGAGGCGCAGCCGCGCGTGCTCGACCATCAGCTCCCAGTCGAAGGCGGGCTTGACGTCGGTGTCCGAATCCAGCCGCTCGCGCACGTCTCTGACGGCGCGCGTCACCTGCCGACGACGCTCGGCGCGCTCGGAATTGATCGCCGTCTTGACGACGCTGTCGCTGGCGGGACCCGCCGTGCTCACGCCCGTTCCTCGTCCGCTGCAAAATCGGGTGTTGCGATGCGACGAAGGCTAAGGGCGAATGCTTAATGAACCGCTTCGAGAGTCGGTTCACACGACATCCGGGAATTCATTGGACGTGTATCGATCGCGTTTTCTTCCCCGCCGCCCGATCGCGCCGTTTCGCGGCCGTCTCGGCTTGTTTCTGGTGCTCGTGGCCGCCGCCGCGGCGTGGAAGGCGTGGCCGGTGCTGCGACCCTTCGTCGTGCCGGCCGATCGCCACTTCGGCCGGCTGCGCGTCGCCGACGGCGACAGTCTCGAACTCGGTGGTGTCCGTATCCGACTTCTCGGCGTCGACGCACCGGAACTCGATCAGACCTGCACCCTCGCCGGCGTCCCGCATCCCTGTGGGCGGGAGGCACGCGAACATCTCCTGCATCTGATCGCCGGTCGGCCGGTGACCTGTCTCTCCACCGAACTCGACCGTTACGGTCGCCACCTCGGGCGCTGCACCGCCGGCGACACCGAGCTCAATTCGGAGATGGTGCGCAGCGGCTGGGCCGTCGCCTATGGTGCCTATGCCCGCGAGGAGGCCGACGCCCGCGCCCACGGCCGCGGTCTGTGGTCGGGCGATTTCGTCTGGCCGCAGGACTTCCGCCGCGACAAGCGCGAGCGGCGCGACCGCGGCTGGTTCGAGGAGTGGTTCGGCGCCGGGAGGTGAGACATGTCGCATGACGCATCCGCAGACGCCGTGGCCGCGCTGGAGACCGAGATCGCCCGCTGCCGCATCTGTCGCGACACCCCGCGCGGCACCGCGCTGCCGCACGAGCCGCGGCCGGTCACCCGCCTCTCCGCCACCGCGCGCATCCTCGTCGCCGGTCAGGCGCCCGGCACCCGCGTCCACGCCTCCGGCGTGCCGTTCAGCGATCCCTCCGGCGATCGCCTGCGCGATTGGATGGGGGTGACGACGGAGATCTTCTACGATCGCGCCCGCATCGCCATCGTTCCCATGGGCTTCTGCTTTCCCGGCCACGACGCCCACGGTGGCGATCTGCCGCCGCGCCGTGAATGCGCCCCCGCGTGGCGCGATCGGGTGATGGCGGTGATGCCGGCGATCGACCTCGTCCTCGCCGTCGGCCGGCCGGCGCAGCTCTGGCATCTCGGACGCGACGCCCGCCCGAACCTCGGCGAAACCGTCGCCGCCTGGCGCGAGATCCTCGACCGCCCGGGCCTCCCGCAGGTCCTGCCGCTGCCGCATCCCTCCTGGCGCAACACCGGCTGGCTGAAACGCCATCCCTGGTTCGTGGCCGAAGTGGTGCCCGAATTGCGCCGACGCGTCGCCGAACGCCTGTGAGGTGCTGCGATCGGCGGCAATTTTGGGAATGAGTTTTTATTTTCGTCGAGCAATTGACGTTTATAAGAAAAGAAGTCACCTCTAGGGTGAAATATCGAGAATATATTACTCATGCACCACGGGGGTACACCGTGATCGACCGCATCGACCGCAAGATCCTCCAGATCCTCCAGGAGGACAGCACCGTCCCCGTCGCCGAGATCGGCCGCCGGGTCGGCCTGTCGACGACGCCGTGCTGGCGCCGCATCCAGAAGCTCGAGGAGGACGGGGTCGTCACCCGCCGGGTCGCGGTGCTCGATCCCAAGAAGGTGAACGCCAAGGTCACCGCTTTCGTCGCCATCACCACCAACACCCATTCCGACGACTGGCTGAAGCGCTTCGCCGAGGTCGTCGCGGCGATGCCGGAGGTGGTCGAGTTCTACCGCATGGCCGGTCAGGTGGACTATCTGCTGCGCGTCGTCGTGCCCGACATCGAGGCCTACGACGGCTTCTACAAGCGCCTCATCGCCAAGATCGACATCGCCGACGTGTCGACTTCCTTCGCCATGGAGCAGATCAAGTACACCACCGCCCTGCCGCTCCAGTACGTCGTCGTCGAGAAGTCGACGGCCAAGGACGCCGGTTGAGGCGGGCGCTCTCTCGGTCCCGGCCGTGTGTGGCCGGGCACAGTCGGCGGAATTGCGCGCCGCCTGCCACCTCGCCGGTTGAGCGCGCGCCGACCTCGCGCTATCACCGGCGGAGCATCCGCCGCGAGACCTCCGGCGGAGCACCGGAGGAGAGGCAGGATGGCGACCTCGCCGCGAAGTGGCTCGGGGCTGGCGAAAGTGGTCGCGCTCGTCGCGACGCTGATGCTCGCCGCCTGTGGCGGCCGTCCCGACGGCGTCATGGCGCCGACGACGCTTTCGGCCGAGGGCACGTCCGAGGTCGACCTGCTGGTGGTCACCACCCGCAATCCCACCGGCGATCCGGCTCGCCCCTTCGACGGCGAGCGCGGCCACCACGCCTCGATGAACCGTGTGGTGGTGTCGATCCCGCCGGAGAACGTCCGCCAGGTCGGCGAGATCCAATGGCCGACGTCGGTGCCGGCCGATCCGGCCAAGAGCTTCGCCGTCGTTCGTGATCAGGAGTTCCGCGACCGCGACGGTCGTCCCTGGTTCCGCGCCACCGGCAAGCGCCGCGTCCTGCTCTTCGTCCACGGCTTCAACACCCGCTACGAAGAGGCGGTCTTCCGCTTCGCCCAGATCGTCCACGACAGCGGCACCGACTTCGCGCCGGTCCTGTTCACATGGCCGTCGCGCGGCTCGGTCTTCGACTACGTCTACGATCGCGAGAGCACCAACTGGTCGCGCGACACGTTGGAGAAGTTGCTGCGTTCCGCCGCCGAGGAGCCGGGGGTCGAGGAGGTGACGGTCATGGCCCATTCGATGGGGTCTTGGCTGGCGGTGGAAGCGTTGCGCGGCCTCGCACTCCGCGGCGGGGTGCCGAAGAAGATCGGCAACGTCATCCTCGCTTCGCCCGATCTCGACGTCGACGTCTTCGAGAACCAGATCCGACGTATCGGCGCCCATCCGCACATGACGCTGTTCGTCTCCCGCGACGACCGCGCGCTCGACCTGTCGCGACGCCTCGCCGGCGGGGTCGATCGGCTCGGCGCCATCGATCCGTCGCAGGAGCCCTACCGCGCCCGTCTGGAGAAATCCGGCGTCACCGTGCTCGATCTCACCGCGTTGAAGACCGGTGACGAACTCAATCACGGCAAGTTCGCCCGCAGCCCCGAGGTGGTGCGCCTGCTCGGCAGCCGCCTGATCGCCGGTCAGAAGGTGTCGGAGGACCACCGCGTCGGCCTCGCCGATCGGCTCGGCGCCATGGCCACGGGGGCCGCCGGCACCGTCGGCTCCGCTGCCAGCCTGGCCGTCACCACGCCGATCGCCGTCTTCGACTCCGATGCCCGCGACAGCCTCGGCGACCGCGCCGGCGCCATCGGCCGCGGCGTCTCGGGCACCGTGAGGCCGCTCGTCGGCGAGTGATACCGAGCGGATGAAGTTCCGACCTGTTCGGTACTTCATCCGCGAAGGCGAGCCCGAACGGGCGTCGGCCGGTCGGGCCGAAACTCACGAAATTCGGATGTGTCCGAATTTCGTGAACCCGGTATGAGATCGCCGGCGCCGAGACCGGCGACGCTCGCGCCGTCGCATGCTATAGGACGCCTTCGCGATCCGGCCGATCGGTCCGGTTCGACCCTTCTCGGTCGGAGTCCCATGCGCTTCGTCTCCCTCGCTCTTCTCGCCCTCGTCGTGGCGGCGCTCGCGCCCGCCGAGGCGCGTGATTGGAAGCGCATCCGCATCGCCACCGACGGCCACTACCCGCCCTTCAGCCGCCTCGACGAGACCGGCAGGCCGATCGGCTTCGACGTCGACGTCGCTCGCGCCGTCTGCGCCCGGCTCGGCGCCGAGTGTGAGATCGCCGCGCCCGGATGGGACGCCCTGGTGCCGGCTCTGATCGGCGGCCGCGTCGATCTCCTCGTCGCCTCCCAGCCGATCACCGAAGAGGCGCGGCGCATCGTCGAGTTCACCGCCGCCTACCACCACATCGCCCCGCGCTTCGTCGGACGCGATCGGCCGAAGCCGGTCGACCCGCGCCCGTCCGTCGCCGCCGGCCTGCGCATCGGCGTCCGCGCCGGCACCGCCCACGCGGTCCATCTCGGCGCCGTCTACGCTCCCGCCGGGGCGAAGATCGTCGCCTATCCGACCGAGGCGGAGGCGCTCGCCGCACTCGTCGGCGACCGTCTCGATCTCGTCTTCGGCGATGCGCTCGCCCTCTACGACCTTCTCGATGGGGAGTTCGATCACAAGGGTCTGCGTTTCGTCGGCCGACCGGTCGACAGTCCCCGGCACTTCGGCGCCGGTGCCGGCATCGCCTTTCGCCGCGAAGACGCCGACCTCGGTCGGGCGGTCGACAAGGCGCTCTCCGACCTCGACCGCGACGGCACGCTGAGCCGGATCGCCGGACGCTGGTTCCCCTTCGCGATCCGCTGATCGCACCCCTCGACACGAAACGAACATCGACAGGAGACGCAGATGGCCAAGGTCGCATTCATCGGACTGGGCGTGATGGGCTATCCCATGGCCCGCCATCTCGCGGTCAGGGGCGGCCACGAGGTGACCGTCTACAACCGCACCGCCGCGAAGGCCGAAGCCTGGGTCGCCGCCCACGGCGGCCGCGCCGCCGCGACGCCGGCCGAAGCGGCGAAGGGGCAGGACATCGTCTTCGCCTGCGTCGGCAACGACGACGACCTGCGTCAGGTGACCATCGGTCCCGAAGGCGCCTTCACCGCGATGGCGCAGGGCTCGATCTTCGTCGACCACACCACGGCTTCCGCCGACATCGCCCGCGATCTCGCCGCCGCGGCCGCCGCCGGCGGCTTCGCCTTCCTCGACGCGCCGGTCTCCGGCGGTCAGGCCGGCGCCGAGAACGGTGTCCTCACCGTCATGGTCGGCGGCGACGAGGCGGCTTTCGCCCGCGCCGAGCCGGTGATCGCGAGCTTCGCCCGCGCCTGCAATCTGATGGGCCCGGCCGGCTCCGGCCAACTCGCCAAGATGGTCAACCAGATCTGCATCGCCGGCCTCGTCCAGGGTCTCTCCGAGGGCATCCATTTCGCCCACAAGGCCGGCCTCGACGTCGAGAAGCTGATCGCCACCATCTCCAAAGGCGCCGCCCAGTCCTGGCAGATGGAGAATCGCTGGAAGACCATGGACGAGGGCAAATTCGACTTCGGCTTCGCCGTCGACTGGATGCGCAAGGACCTCGGCATCGTCCTCGGCGAGGCCCGCCGCAACGGCGCCCACCTGCCGGTGACCGCCCTCGTCGACCAGTTCTATTCCGAAGTGCAGAAGATGGGCGGCGCCCGCTGGGACACCTCGAGCCTCGTCGCGCGGCTCGAACGCTGAACCCCTTCGCGATGCGCCGGGCATCGGCCGGCGCATCCACCAGCCATCGGAGGCATGCATCGGTCGCGCGAGCCCGCCGCGCGACCGATGCATGCCTCCTCTGCGATCGGTGAGCTTGTCCCTCGCTCGGTATGGCTGCGACACCTCGTTCGGTCGCAGATTTCAGTCCCGAGATCCGGAATCGGCCAGCGCGACCAGACAGGGAGAATTCGCATGAAGCGTCGTCAGTTCCTGAAGACCTCGACCGTGGGCGCGGTGACCGCCGCGGCCGCGTCCGCGTCCGCCTTTCCCGCCCCCGCGATCGCCCAGAGCCAGCCGAAGTTCGCGTGGCGTCTGACGTCGAGCTTCCCGAAATCGCTCGACACGATCTTCGGTGGCGCCGATACGCTGTCCAAGGCCGTCGCCGAAGCGACCGACGGCAATTTCCAGATTCAGGTCTTCGCCGCGGGCGAACTGGTTCCCGGCCTTCAGGCGGCCGACGCGGTGACCAACGGCACTCTCGAGATGTGCCACAGCTGCTCGTACTACTACGTCGGCAAGGATCCCGCCTTCGCCTTCGGCACCGCCGCGCCCTTCGGCCTCAATGCTCGTCAGATCAACGCTTGGTTCTACCACGGCGGTGGTAACGAGCTGCTCGACCAGTTCTACGACAAGTACAATTTCATCGGCTTGCCGGCCGGCAACACCGGCACCCAGATGGGGGGCTGGTTCCGCAAGGAGATCAAGACCGTCGCCGACCTCGTCGGCCTCAAGATGCGCATCGCCGGCCTCGCCGGCCGCGTGATGAGCAAACTCGGCGTCGTGCCGCAGGTGGTCGCCGGCGGCGACATCTACCCGTCGCTGGAGAAGGGCACCATCGACGCCGCCGAATGGGTCGGCCCCTACGACGACGAGAAGCTCGGCTTCTACAAGGTCGCGCCGCACTACTACTATCCGGGTTGGTGGGAAGGCGGCGCGGCGCTGCACTTCTTCATCAACAAGGCCAAGTGGGCCGAATTGCCGAAGAACTATCGGGCGATCCTGAGCTCGGCGGCCGCCATGGTGAACGTCGACATGCAGGCCAAGTACGACGCCCGCAACCCGGCCGCCGTGAAGCGCCTCGTGCAGAACGGCGCTCAACTCCATCCCTTCCCGGCCGAAGTCATGGATGCGGCCTACAAGGCGGCGAACGAACTCTATGCCGAGATCTCCAAGGAGAACGAGTGGTTCAGGAAGATCCACGACTCGGTCATGAGCTTCCGCTCCGACGAGTATCTGTGGTGGCAGATCGCCGAATTCGGCTTCGACGCCTACATGATTCGTGCCCGTTCGCGCGGTTGACGCGGGACGGCACGACTTCGACAGCGGATGCGCGGCGGGACCCGACGGCCCCGCCGCGAACCTCTCCGAGAGCGCGACCTCCTTGTGCGAGAACGATTTTTCGTCGCACGAGGTGCTGGCGTGCAGCTGCGAAATCGGTTTAGATGCGGCATTCCCCGGCTTCGGAACGGTTCGCGCCTTCCGAAAGAACCCGGCGGATTCGGACCTCGGGGCGCTCGGGAGATGCGCCCGGCGAGGGACAAGATCCGGCGCTCGCGCCGAGCCGCATATCTCTGGGAGGAGAACGAGAAGATGGAACGTCGTAAGTTTCTGAAGACCGCCACGGCGGGTACCGTAGCCGCCGCCGCGACCACCGCGCTCGCCGCCCCGGCGATCGCCCAGGGCTCCCCGAAGGTCAGCTGGCGCCTCACCTCGAGCTTCCCCAAGTCGCTCGACACCATCTTCGGTGCTTCGGACGTCATGGCCAAGGCCGTGTCGGAAGCCACCGACGGCAACTTCCAGATCCAGGTCTTCGCCGCCGGCGAACTGGTCCCCGGCCTGCAGGCGGCCGACGCGGTCACCAACGGCACCCTCGAGATGTGCCACACCGCGCCGTACTACTACGTCGGCAAGGATCCGACCTTCGCCTTCGCCACGGCGGTGCCGTTCGGCCTGAACTCCCGCCAGCAGAACGCCTGGTTCTACCATGGCGGCGGCTTGGACCTCCTCAACGAGTTCTTCGCCAAGCACAACATCTACTCGCTCCCGGGCGGCAACACCGGCACCCAGATGGGTGGCTGGTACCGCAAGGAGATCAAGACCGTCGCCGACATGGCCGGCCTCAAGATGCGTATCGGTGGTCTCGCCGGTCGCGTCCTCACCAAGCTCGGTTCGGTGCCGCAGCAGATCGCCGGCGGTGACATCTATCCGTCGCTCGAAAAGGGCACCATCGACGCCGCCGAGTGGGTCGGTCCCTACGACGACGAGAAGCTCGGCTTCTACAAGGTCGCGCCGCACTACTACTATCCGGGCTGGTGGGAAGGCGGCGCCTCTCTGCACTTCTTCATCAACAAGGCCAAGTGGGCCGAGCTGCCGAAGAACTATCAGGCGATCCTGTCGTCGGCCGCGGCCATGGCCAACGGCGACATGCAGGCCAAGTACGACGCCCGCAACCCGGCCGCGTTGAAGCGTCTGGTCCAGGCCGGCGCCCAGCTCCATCCCTTCCCGGCGGAAGTCATGGACGCCGCCTACAAGGCCTCGGTCGAACTCTACGCCGAGATCTCGAAGGAGAATGCCGAGTTCAAGAAGGTCCATGATCACATGATGGCCTTCCGCGGCGACGAATACCTGTGGTGGCAGATCGCCGAGTTCGGCTTCGACGCCTACATGATCCGCGCCCGTTCGCGCGGCTGATCGGCATCGAACCACGAGCGGTTCGTGAAGGCCCGGGGAGCGATCCCCGGGCCTTTCGTCGTTCTCGGGGCGCGCGCGCCGCCGCAGGTTCATGCGCTCGTCGTGACGACGGGACGCCGACCGGGCCTGGAGCGCCGCAGGGCGGGGTGATGAGACCTGTGCGCGGATAGCCCTCGACGACCGTCTACTGACGTGATTCAC